>JAHEJC010000598.1 GCA_024639065.1 Lewinellaceae bacterium
ACCCAAAGGAGTCAAAGAATACTTTTTTATGGTAGAAGCTTCTGCCAAAGAGCTTTTTGTTAAAGACCAGGAAGAGTATAACCGAAATCAGGATTTCATGAAAGGATCCCGTGTCCAGCCAAGCAGCAATCCAAATGCCTATCCTATGACAGATGAAACGTTGTTCCCATCGAGGGTCAAGGTCATCATTGATGGCAAAGTCATGGGTACTTTCGATTTACTGGATGATCCAGCAGATCATCGTGGCATCCTGTCCTGGCATGCTCAGCTAAAAGACCGAAAACTCCGAGAAGCCGGATCCTATGGCTACTTGGTAAAGGTTAACCTGACCAGGGCACAATTCCGTAAAATGCAGAAAGTGGGAAAAACCATAGTTCGACTGGAAACCATTGGTGAAGGCGGATTGGCTATCTATGGCAAAGATTTTGGCAGGTATCCGATAGATCCTTGTATTGTGGTGAGGTAGGCTACTGAGGGCTCTAAAAGTACTGTGGGCTTTAGCCCACAGAAAATCAAATAATGATAATATCAGCTATGAAAATTTATTATGAAAATATATTACCACACCTATTACCTCCTGGTGCAACATTCCACGTTACTTTTAGATTATTCGATTCTCTACCTCAAACTGTATTGATAAGCCTAAAAAATTGGTTCGAATTGGAAGTGTATCGAATAAATAAAGCCAAGGGTAAGGGCAAACTAATTGAAGATTTAAAGCATCAACTATTTGGTAAATATGAAAATCAATTGGATATGAAACCTTATGGTTCTTGCTATCTTAAACAAAAAAGTGTTGCTGAAATATTAGCGAGAAAAATTCTTTCATATAATGATAAATACTATGATTTGATCGCGATGTCCATTATGCCAAATCATGCTCACCTACTCATCGATACCAGCATACAACTCACGAATGAGACTGAAGATTTAAACAATTATGTTCAACTGAATAAGATAATGCAATATATCAAGGGTGGATCTTCATTTTTGATTAATAGGTATCTCAATCGGAAAGGTACATTATGGCAAAGAGAATCATTTGACCGTTATATCCGAAATGAAAATCAATTAAATACAGTTAAAAACTATATCCTACAAAATCCTGTAAAGGCAAACCTAAATTCAAAATTTACCCAATGGCCTTATAGATACGAAAAGCTATAAAACTGCGGGTTTTTGTACTGTGGGCTTTAGCCCACTGAATAATCCTTCACTTTTTTCTGTTGACTAAAGTCAACAGTACCATAGCCCACTGATTTAAATTGATTCTATGATATTCGCAACCTGATTTAATTCATCCGGCGTATTAAAATAATGGGGTGAAAGCCGCACCACCCAATCAACCCCTTTTTTATCAAAGTCACGATATGCATACGATTTACCACTCATAGAATAATAGACTTGGTTATTGTTTAATACTTCTTGAGTACGTTTACGTGATTTTTCCTGTTTTCGAAACGTAATAATATTCCCTGTTTTAGCACCTTTGTCATATAACCGGACACCAGGAATAGAAATTAACTTTTTACGAAAATTGCTTATCAATGGCCGATTATATTGTTCTATAGCTTCTATACCTATCTCATTTGCATATTGGCAAGCTTCCTTCAATCCAATAATTAAAGCATAAGGGAGTTCCCAGGTTTCAAATCGTCTGCTAGAATCTACAATTTTATATTCATCCGGACTAGTCATGGCAGCACCAGCCAGATCCAGATACATTGGGAAATATTGTTCATCCAGCACCCGGTCGGAGACATAAAGGAAACCGGTTCCTCTAGGACCTCTTAAAAACTTCCTCCCTGAAGCGCATAGAAAATCACATTTGATTTTGTTTACATCTACATCTATTTGCCCTACAGATTGGCAGGAATCTACTAAGTACAAAATACCCCTTGCTTGACAAATAGAGCCGACTTGTTCAACATCTTGTATTAGTCCTGAATTGGTAGGAATGTGGGTAATAGCCACTAGTCTGGGCTGGTGTTGTACTATTAATCTCTCCAGATGATCCAAGTCCAGGTCTCCGCTATCAAATGTCCTGATACATTCAATATTAATACCTAGCCTCTTTTTCATAGTAATGAAATAAATATGATTGGATACATAGTCGTCTTCAGAAGTAATAATTGTATCTCCTTTTTTAAATGTAATGGTAGAAAGTGCTTTAGCGTAGGCATCCGTGGCGTTATTAGCAAACGCCACGTTTCGAGCGTTGCAATGAAGCAATTGTCCAACTTGGCTGTAGAATTCGGCTATTTCGCTATGCCTAATCTCCACTAAATTATAGCCACCCTCTTGTTCTTCAGCTTGAATATAATCTACAATGCTCTGAGTTACGCTTCTAGGCATCAGGGATGAGCCTGCACTATTCAAAAACAGTTTATCCTGACATCCTGGTGTATCGTATCTAATTTTATTTATATCCATGGTTACCATATACTTTTTCAGTGTAATTATACGATGTTTATAATAATCCGTTCCTTCAGGGAAAATGCATTGTCAAATCAATAAACTGGTAATATCTGAAGTAACTAGTTGGTGATGCTCTTATAACCAGA
>JAHEJC010000252.1 GCA_024639065.1 Lewinellaceae bacterium
TAGAATTGAAGGCAGCATGAGCCCCATAAACAAAAGCGCGAAGACTAGTGTTCGAAGCCGGTCCTACCCCATTATAAATTCCTGTGGTTTGTTTTTCAGCCATGCGGATCATCCAGTCTGCAATATCCCTTACGTCAATAAACTGGACAGGATCGCTTTTACTTCCGGGTATAATTACATCTCCCCCCTTAGCCAGCTGAGTTGGCCAGTGGATAAATCGATCGCCACGATCTGCCGGGCCCATCAAAAAAGTAGGTCGGATTATGATTGTCCGGTCTGCTCCGAAAGCATTGATTGCCTGCAACTCAGAATTCGCTTTCATCACCCCAAACTCAAAGGTCTGTTTTTCGTTTTCATCCAATCCCTCAGGCACCTCTAGGATCACTTCATCATCCTCCGACAAGTTCATTCTATTAAATGGATAATAGACGCTTACCGATGATACATATAGATAAGTCTCTACATGGTCTTTCAATAATTCTGCCGTGTCTTTGGTCCACTTTGATTTTCTTCCGGAGTTATCAATCACTACATCCCATTTCCTTTCTTTAAGCGCTTCTAAATCATCTTCCCGGTCACCAATTAATTGCTCGACCTGGTCAAATAGTTGAGTATAAATCGTGGGTTTTGTTTTTCCTCGAGTAAAAGTGGTAACCGCATGCCCTCTCTCCATTGCATAGGCGATTTGATGAGGCCCCAAGAAACTACTACCCCCTAGAATCAGTATGTTAAGTGAACGACTACTGGTGGATTGCATAAGGTCTTTTTCCTCTAGGAATGCATGTCTACCTATACCGTTCATGAATGGTAAAATCACCGATGTCTTTAAACTTGTATTGATAAAAGATCTTCTGGTATTGAATTTTTGCTGCATAAGAAAATCTTATACACCCAGGTTTCGGAAAGGTTCACTGGAGCTTTCTCCTATAGATTCCGGCTCCGTAGATTTTATCGGATATTGATTTCGAGCACAAAAATCATCTTCTAAAGCATGATTTATTCTTCCCATGATTTCTCCATCAAGATCAAATTCTTGATGCTTCAGATTACAAAAGGTCTTATCGAAAGTATACTTTTTACCCCAGACTTGATGGTATTTGGCCAATTGAATAATGCCATCCCCAATAAAATCTATCTCTTCTACAGTCATAGTGGGATGTAAAGAAATACGTATCCAACCAGGCTTTTCAGCATAATTACCCTCATCGATCATATCGGTTATATGCTTTGAGTGATCGTGATCTACATTCAACAAATAATGTCCATAGGTGCCTGCACAGGAGCAACCTCCCCGACATTGGATACCAAATCGATCATTTAATAATCGAACACCTAGATTGTAATGCAGATTATCAATATAGAATGAAAGAATAGCCAGTCGATTGCGGTGTTTTGGTGCCAAAATATGCAGATTCGATAAAGATTCGATTCGATCCCATAACCTGTTAATTAAAAAATGTTCTTGCTGCATCATGTTGTCCACTCCCATTTGTTCTTTTAGCGAAATACACATAGCCGTTTTAATCGTTTGAAGAAATGCCGGAGTACCTCCATCCTCTCTAGCTTCGATATCGGCAACATATTTATGCCCACCCCACGGATTCGTCCATTCCACCGTTCCACCGCCTGGATTATCCGGAACGGTCCGATGATATAATGCGCTATTAAAAACCAAAACTCCGGATGAACCAGGCCCCCCTAAAAATTTATGGGGAGAAAAAAAGATAGCATCTAGATATTGATCCTTTTCAGCAGGATGCATATCTATATGCACGTAGGGAGCAGCGCAAGCAAAATCAACAAAACAGTATCCACCTGCTGCATGAATCATTCCTGCAATTTGATGATAGGGGGTATCGATACCGGTAACATTAGAACAAGCAGTCACCGAAGCAATTTTCAACGGACGGTGTTTGTATTGTTCCAGTAAGCGTTTAAAATGATCTAAATCAACTAGCCCATCCTGGGTGGGATTGATTATTTCTAAGGTTGTATTGGTTTCCAACCAACTGGTATGGTTCGAATGGTGCTCCATGTGAGTAATAAATACAACAGGCCGTTGGTCGGACGAATATTGGCTCAGTCCATATTTAAGGTTGAGTATTCGTTGGAATTTATTGATTAATCGGGTCATACCAGAAGTAGCCGTAATAATTACATCTTTTGGGGCAGCATTCACATGCTGCTTAATTAAGCGCTGCGCTTGATGATACGCATGGGTCATAGCGGTGCCAGTCGTGCTGGTAGTGGTATGGGTGTTGGCTACCAAGGGCAAAATGGTTTTTTGCATCCGTTGTTCAATAGGCGCATAACTTCTGCCACTTCCTATCCAGTCGGCATAAATTATTTTTCTTAATTGCTGATCAGGACAATGGTAGGCAGCATCTAAACCAATAATCCCTTTTCTGAATTTATGAAAGTATTCCTGCATATTCAATTCGATTTATTCATTGTAGATTTTAGACTAGATAAAGTTATCATAAACAAAATCAACCTACAAATTAAGCCAACATAATGTCAAAGTCAAATTTGGGATTGCTTATTGAATATATAATAAATTGCTTATAGAGATTTTATAAACAGGTTGATATCTGCTTATTCTTCAAATAACTGAATTCGATTTCCATCCGGATCGAGTACGATAACCATTCGTTTATTTGAAACCGGATCTGCGACTACCTCCCCCTGGAATAACGTGTTAGATTCTTCGAGGTGACTGATCCATTCATCGAATTCTTTTACTTTAAAACCGAAATTGAAAAAGCCTTGCACCCGAGTTCCCTTTGGTTTACTTTCGATTATTTTCGAAGGATCGAGCGAAAACTTTATTTCAATCAGTTCGATCAAGGTAGTTCCGCATTCTAAATTTGCTTATTTTATTCCTCGTTCTTCCAGATGAACTTGATTCAGCACTTGACACCCAAAGGTGGTAGTATACCATTCTAGTGAGGTATCTAGATTATGTGCGATAGATGCTGAGAAATAAGCTGTCAGGCCCGACAATGCGTTTTCTTGACAATGACTTTGGATGGTTAAAAAGCATAATATTGGGAAGAGGGTTTTCAGAATCATTTAACAGTCAAATTTGCAATAAATTTAATAATATCTGCGTGATTTAATTTATGAATATTTGTATCTGCGGTAAAAGTTAACTAATTTAATGTGATTGGAATTCATCCATAAATTCCATTTAATTAAACCACATAAAAACCAATAACCATGAGATTTATCAAGACTTACACTTTGTTGACCTGTTTATTTGCTACATCCTTTATTTCGGCGCAGCCATTTCAAACATATGATGTCTATATTGTTAATACGTCCTCAGGTGCAATTTCTCAGATTACCAGCATACCTGGTGCGGGAGAATTTAATCCTGCTTTCTCTCCAAATGGTAAAAAGATTGTTCATGATGTCACCCTCCCCGGTGCTCAGAGTTTGAGTATAACCGACGTTAACACTGGAACCAGCAGTCCACTGACCGGAGGAGATGGAGGCTGTGATGCAGCCTGGTCACCGGACGGAAAATGGATAGCATTTGATCGAAGTCCTGATGGTGATCCCAGTATTTATTATGTGCCAGCCGGTGGAGGTACAAGGACACTTGTTCGAGCATATGGTGAAGATCCTCACTGGTCTCCTAATAGTCAGCGTATTGTTTTCGTAGATGATGGTATCAGAACAATAAAAGTAGATGGCACGGACGAAACAATTCTAACTGAATTTGGTCACACACCGGTTTGGTCACCAAATGGAAAATATATTGCGTTTGGAGATGGACAAAATATTTGGAAAATAAGAGTAAATAATTCTGGCGATGCTATTGGAGCTCCGGTTAATGTAACGATGAATCCCTACCCTTTTCATAGTGGTCAACCCAGCTGGTCCAATAACAGTAAAACCATTGTAACTTCTACTATCGGACTTGGATATTTTGATATCCAGACCATACCTGCTAGCGGTGGAAGTCATACGGTGCTGGCTGATGTTAATATGAACAACGACTATGACCCCAGTTATTCCAGGAATGGCAGGTGGGTCGCATTCAGTGCGTCAGAGTATGTCGAAGAAGATGAACTCATTTCTAATTTTGACAAAGAATCAACTAAAATTTTAGAGGGTAACTTCCCTAATCCATTTACCTACTCGACCAATATTCGTTTTCAACTTGAAGAATCGACTCATATCCAAATCAAGATATACAATCAGGTTGGGCAGATGGTCAAAACATTAGCAAATGGTAAGTATCCAAGAGGAATACATCAGGTAAAATGGAATGGTGGAGGACAAGACGGAGTTCCCCTTGCATCCGGGATTTATTTTTATCGTATGGACGCTGATGGGATCCATCATACAAAGCAAATGATATTACTGAGAGATTGATAATAGGACCTTCAACATTGAACCCGACACCGCTTTTGCAATGTCGGGTTTTTTTATTTTGCTTTAATTTCACAAAGGATATTTTGTTCCACTACAAACGAATTACCAGGGTTTAAAACAACATAAATATCAATGGTCGACAGTAGCAATAATAGAATCATGCAAGAGATGAATTACTAAGGAATCAAAATAATTGGTGAGCTCAGAAGGCCCTGATAAACTAAAGTGATTACCGTATGCATTCTTTTTATTTTCGAGAAAAATGACTAGACCTACTTTGAGCCGTAATTTTCAGGAATAGTCGAGTTCATTTTATCCACTAAACTTTTAAATCTGGGTTCATCATGAAAGCGCTCCGATAGCAGGACCTGACTACAAAGAAAAACCCGACTCCGCATGTGCAGCGTCGGGTTTTGAATGTGATAGTCACATTTTGGAACAGGGGAAATTTTTTTTGAATTGGAAATTAATCCCTTGATTGATAATCAATAAATCGTATTAGCAAAAGAAGCATTTTTTAATATTTCAACTCATTTTAGTGTTTCACATTTAAGTCCCTTGCTCAGATCTCTCATGACGCCCCTACGCCTCTTTCTCCTTTTCTAATCACTTTCCTGCTCTCTTTTCCCTTCACTATACCCAATTTTTCATCCAGCCAAACGATGGCTCCAGTTGGACATCGCTGAATAGGTACTTGCGTTTTATGATTTTCAGAATAGTTAACCACTGGCAAATTATTGACCATAGTGATCAGGTTCCCAGGAGCATCCATGGCACATTTACCGCAGGCGGTGCAGCCTACTTGACAATCTTCGAGCACTCCATCTCCTTGTTCCAGATTTTTACAAGCTACCCAGAGTTGATGACTAATAGGCTGCAATGAAAAAAGATCTTTGGGACACACCTCCACGCAGTCACCACAAGCCGTACAAAGCTTCTCATCAACGATAGGCAGTCCATGTGCGTTCATGGTGATCGCGTCAAAATCACAAACCGCTTCACAGTCTCCATGACCCAAACATCCCCAAAAGCATCCTTTGCCTCCACCGGAAACCAGTGATGCTCCTTGGCAGGATTTTAATCCCTTGTAGCTAGCGCGGTTCAACGCTACATTGGTACCACCTGCACAAGCTAAGCGGGCTACCTGTTTTTCCTCAGCTCCCAAGGAAACGCCTAGATAATCAGCAATAGCCATCCTTCCTTCATCGGAACTTACGGTGCATTTTCCGGGGAGTACTTGGCTAGAAACCAGGGCTTCTGCAAATGGACGACATCCCGGATACCCGCATGCACCGCAATTGGCATGGGGCAACATATCTTCAACTGCATCAATCCGGGGATCTTCATATACATAAAGCTTCTTATTAGCAACTATAAGCATCACCGCCAAAATCAACGTAAGACTACCGAGTGCAGCTAGTGCAATAAATATTGACATATAAAATCTCTAATCGTTCATTAAAATAAAATCCCAATATTAATAAATAATTTCAGCCCATTTTTTACCAGCCACCAACTCAGCTTTTCGGGTTTCCCATTTTTCTTTTGAGCCCAAAATATTGGAAAACGCTTTGTCCAACATACCACTTATCTTCTCATAACCCGCCACGAAAATGTGTGTATTGGATTTAGACAACATTTCAATAATCTCTGCTGCCCTGTTTTCAATCGCTGTATCCAATTCGATTGGATCGGACATGTGGGGTCTTGGACTTAAGGCGTGAAATGCTTCAAAAGTCGCTTCATCATAATAGTTGGTCAAGTCACCATCTTTATCATTCAAATACAGCAGCTCCAAACCACTTCGTGCACCATAGAATAAACGGATCTTACCCTTCCAGTCTTTGACATTTTTATAAATGTGTTTGACAAATGCACGGAATGGAGCAATACCTGTGCCCAAACCAATTAGAATAAGGTTGGAGGTCTTATCTTCCGGTACGACGAAAGGCAAATCAAACGGCCCGGTGATGGTTACTTCATCCCCTACTTTGCGGTCGCACAAATAATTTGATGCTATACCGTGATAAAGCTCTCCATTGAACTCATCTACGTAGCTACACCGCTTAACTAAAAAAGTGATCTGTGGATTGCCTCCTTCTTTGGATGGGAGATCGGCAACACTGTAAAATCGATGGTGAAATTCATTGCCAAAGTCTCCAGCGCCTTTAATCAAAACGCCAAAACTTTGATCTACCTGTACTTCAAAATCAGGTTGTTTTACTTCGAGTAAAATTTCACGTACCTCTTCTGTATCAGCCGGAGTCAGCCGTTCTGTCTTCTTAACCTTAGCTTTATATTTAACATCAATATCAAAGTCTGCTAAATGTGCCATAACTTTTGGATTTAATTTATTTTATCAAAATTGCTTCTTTGTTTCTATCACAGACCGTCGTGCATCCACAATTAGAACATTTGGTTCTTCCCGCAAGCACATCCTCATCAATAAGATGATCAGAAAATGTTTTTCCCCACCACGATTGGACAATCATCCATAAGACCATTAGTAAAATTATACCTGCCACGCCTATTAGAAATGATTCAATCATAATATTATTTTTCAACTTCCTAATCCTGCAAATCCCATAAACGATAAAGACAAAATACCTGCAATTAATAAAGTAAGTGCAGTCCCTTTAACTACATTAGGAATATCTGCTAAATTCAACTGTTCACGTAGGCCAGCGATCAACACTAATGCCAAAGTAAATCCTGCACCTGCACCCAATGCGTAAACAAAACTTTCCCCAAACCCATATCCTTTGTTCGTCTGAAATAATGCCAAACCAAGAATAGCACAATTGGTGGTAATTAAAGGGAGAAATATACCCAAAGCTCGAAAAAGCGCAGGACTCATTTTTTTTACAATCATTTCAACCAACTGAACCGTAGAAGCAATAACTACAATGTAACTGATCAGTTGTAAGAAAGGTGCATTAATGGCTACTAATAAAGCATGAATACCATAGGCGCACATTGAGCTAATAATCATTACAAAAGTAACAGCCCCTCCCATTTTGGAAGCCGTTTCCATTTTGCCGGAGACACCTAAAAATGGACAAATACCTAAAAAATAAGCCAAAACAAAATTATTGATTAAGCTTGCATTTATAAAAATATACCAGAGCGATTCTGTGTTCATACTTCTGATTTTCTCGCTTTAGCCGCATTAAAAATAAGTAACCAGATAGCCAATGTAAAAAAGCCCCCGGCTGGTAATATCATAACAATCCATTCCTGAAATGTATCCGGAAAAAAGTGCAACCCAAAAAAGGTTCCGTTCCCTAATAGTTCCCTTACTGCTCCCAAACAAAATAGAGCAAACGTAAAACCAACTCCCATACCCAAAGCATCTAAAGCAGAACTGCCGATGCTATTTTTAGAAGCAAATGCCTCCGCCCTACTCAATATTAAACAATTCACCACAATCAGTGAAATAAAAGCACCTAAGCTCTTATGCAGTTCGACACTGATCGCTTGAATGACATAATCAGTAATGGTCACAAACGTTGCAATGATCAATATGTAAGATGCGATCCGCACTTGTTTGGGAATAAAATTGCGCAAGGAAGAAACCAAGATATTCGACATCAGTAAAACAAACGCCGTAGCGAGTCCCATGGCCAATGCATTTTCTGCTGTATTTGAAACCGCTAATACTGGACACATACCCAAAACTTGTACAAATACCGGATTATCTCGCCACAGTCCCTTAATAAACTCATCGGTAGAAGGGCTATTTTTCAAGGTTGTTGCGAACCCCCCGTTTGACTTTTCTCCTATTTTAGCACTCATGTTTATTCTTTCAATTGGTTACAGCTGGTGCTTTGAATGTTTTGCTATTATTATAAATAATTGGAACCCAATATTGAGTACTCGCTCCAATTATATTTCCAATGGCCCGGGATGATATGGTGGCACCGGTAATACCATCTACCTCCCAAGGATTTTCTTTGGTACCATTCTTAACTGGTACTACTTCATTTTGGACCGAACTCAAATCATCTTCCAAGGACACATCTAATCCAGCGAAATTTGCCAGAAAACTTGGATCTTTTTCAATTTTATCGCCCAAGCCAGGCGTCTCTTTGCTTTCCAATACGTAGAATCCAATTATCTTTTGACTTTCCGGATCATATCCATATAAAATACGGATTATGTCAGCATAGCCCTGGCCACTAGCTTCCACCGCAACACCGATTAATCGATCATTATCATCAAAGCCTGCGTAAACTATTTCACCAGCTGTTTCTTCATTTTCGATTGCAACAAAGTCATTGTTCGCATTGAGTTGATAAGTGCCAGTTTTAGTAATACCTGGAATCACTTTGAAAATTGCTTTTTGTAAAGCCTCCGCTCGCAGCTTTTCAATTCTTGGCAATGTACCTTCAAAAGTAAGCACAATCAAAAGTGCACATACAATGCCAATACCAACCATTGCCCGCAGCATTTTCGCACTGCTTGCAGGGGATGTATATGTCATAGTTGATTCGCTCATGTTCTTTTCAAACTTTTAGAGGTTCCATATACTCTTGGTCTAATCAAATTATCTATATGTGGTGAAATCGCGTTGGCTAATAATATAGCATACATGACACCCTCAGGCAAACCACCCCAAATTCTAATGATAATTACTAAAAATCCAATAATGGCCCCGTATACCCATACCCCCAGGGGCGTGATTGGAGAAGCAACCATATCGGTTGCCATAAATACGGCTCCCAACATAAGTCCTCCTGAAAAAAGCATAAAGAGAGGCGATGGATATACTTGAGGATCAATGAGGTAAAGGATACCACTCAATACAAATGCGCTTCCTAAAACGGCTATTGGAATTCGCCAATTCATCATTTTTCTGGCTGCCAAATAAATCCCACCCAGTATGATCAAAAGGGCGCAGGTTTCGCCGGTGGATCCGGTTATGAGTCCTAGCGCCAGATCAGTTGTTTCGGTAGTGATTTGTTCAAATTTAAAGGCAGACAAAGGAGTTGCACCAGTGACTACATCAACCTCGGGTTCCATAAAGGGCAATGTAAAAGTGGAGGCA
>JAHEJC010000253.1 GCA_024639065.1 Lewinellaceae bacterium
TTCTTTGCCCGGTATAGAATCTCTACATCGTGTGACCACCCGGTATATGCTAGCTGCCTAAAAAGTTCTTTTCCAATTTTGGCCGGGTAACATTTAAAACCACATTGTGTATCCTTAATCCGAATTCCAGTTAGCAATTGCACCCAATAATTAAAAAATCGACCACTCCATTTTCTGATTTCCAGCGCTTCAATATTGGACTCAGGATGCTCTCGGGAAGCAATCCAAATTGCACTTTCTGTAAGCTTATTTTGGGCAATCCATTCAATCCAAATATTTGGGTGGGCTGAAAGATCAGCATCCAGTGTAATCAAATAGTCGCCCTTGGCTAGCTTGATACCTTGCTGTAAAGCATAACCTTTGCCTTGATTATTTCCGTAGTCAACAATTTTTAGTATAGCTGAAATTTTGGATTGTTTCTTTAGCTTTTTCAAATGCGCATTGGTGTCATCGGTACTTCCATCATTTATTAAAACTATTTCTACATGCCCTTTGTATTGATCTGAAAATGATTCTAACTGCTCAAGCAGTTGATTTAGACGTTTTTCCTCATTATAACAAGGAATAATCAATGAAATACTAGGCCAGATTAAAGGGATATTCAATGGTTTGATTTTTTTGCAAGCCAAATATAATTTTATTGCGGGTAATTAGTTTCCTGCTCACCGACTTATTACCTTTACCGCTTAAAAATTAAAAACCAGCATAATGCATACAAATGTACTCTCAAATAAAGTAAGAAGCATGACGGAGTCAGCTACATTGGCCATGGCTCAAAAGGCAAGAGATCTGGAAGCTAAAGGGTATGATGTGATTGCTTTAAGTATTGGAGAGCCTGACTTTGATACGCCCGTGCACATTAAAGAAGCTGCTAAGGATGCTTTGGATAACGGGTGGACTAAATATACACCCGTTCCTGGACTGATATCTCTAAAAGAGGCTATTCGGGATAAATTTGCCAGAGATAATAAACTGCATTATGAATTAAACCAAATCGTCGTATCAAACGGTGCCAAACAATCCATTGCTAATGTGTGTTTGGCACTGTTAGATCCGGGTGATGAAGTTATTATTTTTACACCTTATTGGGTGTCTTATTTTGATATAGTATCATTTGCCGGAGGCAAGCCAGTATTGGTAAAAGCAGCCATTAATACAGATTTCAAAGTTACTGCTGCACAGCTGGAAGAGGCCATTACAGATCGTACTCAATTTATTATTTTTTCCTCTCCATGTAATCCTACAGGCTCCGTTTACACCAAAGAGGAGTTAACTGCGTTTGCAGAGGTTATTAAAAAGCATGAGAACCTCTACATTGTATCGGACGAAATTTATGAATACATCAATTTTACGGAAGAGCATTTCAGTATCGGTTCATTACCTGGCATGATCGATAAAACCATTACGGTTAATGGGTTTTCCAAAGGATTTGCCATGACCGGATGGCGACTTGGGTATTTGGGTGCCCCATCCTGGCTTGCATCTGCCTGCACGAAAATTCAAGGGCAGATTACTTCTGGAGCCACCTCTTTTGGACAAATGGCTGGTGCATTTGCCTTGACCTCCGATATGACGCCCACCCACAAAATGACAGCTGCTTTTTTAGAGCGTAGAGATATGATGATTTCATTGCTTAATGATATCCCTGGATTTAAGGTTAATAAGCCGATGGGTGCGTTTTACATTTTTCCCGATATAAGCGCATTATTCGGAAAATCTTATCAGGGTATGGAAATCACCGACTCTTTTGATTTAGCTGAATTTCTTTTGACAGATGCTCATGTTGCATTAGTTGCTGGAGGAGCGTTTGGAGATAATCGATGTGTCCGCATATCATATGCAGCCTCCAAAGAAAGTCTTCGAGAAGCGGTAAGAAGGATTAAACAATCGGTAGCTAAACTTGAATAGAGTCAGAAATACTTGGCATTTGGGATTCAATTTTAAAAAAAATAACTTCCTTTTTAAGATCTGAGAAGAACTCTGAAAACATTTTTCTTGTTAAAAAAAAAAAGATAAAAAATATATTAGCTTTTTACTAAATTATCGTTTATTCTTTAATTAATTTTATATATATTACCAAATAGATATATCAATTGTTCTTATAAAAAAAATCCAATAATCATATGAATATTACTTTCAAGGAATTAAGAGATATCAAACACCTTCTTCCTACTGGCAGTGTATCCAGGATCGCTAAACAACTTGACATTGACGAACAAACTGTCAGAAATTATTTTGGCGCCAAAAAATATGTTGATGGGGATATTGTAAACGAACATATACAGCCTGGACCTGATGGCGGAATTGTGAACATTGAAGACACTACTATACTGGATTTGGCTCGAAAAATAATTGCCGAAGCCAAAACAGTGACTCCATAATGAATCAAAAAAAGAGTTTGATGAAAATCAAGCTCTTTTTTTATTTGTTGTAAAAATCTTTGGTCAATAGTTCGTAGGCCTTTGTATTACTTTCATCGTGATGATGAAGGATCATGAGTTCCTCATTGATACCCAATTGATCTTTTTGTAGCTTTATCAATAGTCGTTTTGCTGGTTTATTATCCTTAGGTTTAACGGCAAGAATATTCGTCGGAAACAAAGAATACATGGCGGCCACCTCCATAAATCTTAACCCTTCCACATGTGGTAAAATTAAACAAAAAGCACCACCTGGATTCATTAAATTTGCGATGGCTCTTAATAATTCACCATGAGGCATTTTTACGGAATTACGCATCCCTTGACGCGCTGATTGATCGAATAAATCTTTGCGATTAAAAAAAGGTGGATTGCTAATGATTAAATCAAATCCACTATGAAGACCAACATAATCCTGGACAGATGATTCTTCTACTTTTAGACGATCACTCCAATTACTCAACTCAAAATTGCTTTTCGCCAACGAGCAAGCATCAACGTCTATATCCAATCCAACTATCGAAGCATGAGCATACTTTTGAGCCATCATCAGCGCCAGTAACCCAGTGCCCGTACCGATATCTAATATCCTATCATTTTGACGATGACTAGCCCAGGCGCCTAATAAAATTCCATCTGTCCCCACTTTCATTACCCGATTGGTCTGATGTACTACAAATTGTTTGAAATTAAAAACTTCTGTATTTTCGATTACCTTTGACATTTTTTAAGCAATATGCAAACTACGCATTGACAATTTTGTGCAAAGAAAGTAAAAGTTTTGTCATTCGTAATTATATATATTAAATTTAATCGTAATATTTATTTATTATGAGTCAGTTCATTGATCAAATAAAAGAAAGAAAGGTTATTCCTTATTTTATAACCTATCTTGGAGGATGTTGGGCAATTATTCAATTACTTGATTGGTACATTGAACGCAACATGTTTTCTCCTTATTGGACTCAACTGGTTTTCTATTTTTTAGTTATTCTTATCCCAGCTGTGATCGTTATTCTTTTTGCAGTGAACAAACAGAAAGGAGAACCTAAGTTTGGTCGATTTCAATATAGTTTTGTGGGTATCAATATATTAGTAGCGCTGGTTTCTTTAGGCTTCATATATAAGCAAAAGCCAATGGTCAGGATAGCCGAAAAAGTTTTAGTCGTCAATGAAGAGGGTAAAGAACTTGAAAGAATAATTCCTGCTGCTGAGTTCACCAAACGCATGGTGATCTTTCCTTTTGATCCAAAAGAAGGAATAGCTGACAATAATATCCGGATAGGTGTTCCATTTTTGGCGGCTATTGATATAGAGCAGAACCCCACACAATTCGTTTCTTCTGCCATTAATCTCAAATCGAGATATTCTAAATATAATAGAGATATAACCGAAAATGTTCCTTTCTCAGTGAAAAAACAAATCGCCATCGATACTTATTCTGATCTGTTCATAACGGGCGAATATCAAACAGAAAATGATAAAATTATATTAGATTTAAAATGTTATACCTCAAAAGATGGACGGGAATTATTTCAAGATAAAATTGAGGCCAATGATCTATTTGAATTAACCGATAAGATCACTGCAACCTATACTTTAAATCTTTATACGGCTGATCATATAAATTCCAATTTTGAAACCTTTCAAGACTTACCTGCCAATTCACTGGTAACCAATAATCTAGAAGCTTTCACTTCTTTTATTAATGGAGCTATTTTAGGCGAGCATGATAGTAAGTATGCCGAAAGTATACAAGAGTTAAAAAAATCTTTAGCTACCGATCCAAATTGTGCTGAATGTGCTGTTGCCCTATCCAATTTATACATGGCTGTCAACAATGGTCCTCAAAGCATTGAAATGGCCAGTCAATCCATGAATAATGTAGAGGTCTTATCGGAACGACAACAACTTAGAATAAAGGCAGGGTATTATCTTCGAAATAGTGAGATGAATAAAGCTTTGACTCTTTTCGAAATGTGGAGACAATTGTATCCCAACAATCTGGAACCCTATGCGAATTTAATTCAATTTTATCCTATGATGGGTGAAACGCAAAAGGCGATAGAAGTAGGCAAGGATGCGGTAGCTAATGGCCTGAAAGGCAGCTTTTTATTAACCATTGCCAATCTATTAGCTAATGAGAATAAATTTGAAGAGGCAGAAAATTATTTCTTTAAATTTCAGGAGGAGTTTCCGGAAAAAGCATCGGAATCTACCAGTTTAGGGAATATTTATAATAAACAAGGTCGTTTTGATGAAGCGATTGCTTTTTACCAGAAAATAGAACTTCTTAGGCCCAAAGATTATAACATTAAAAAACTGATTGGTATTGCTCAAGGTAAAAAAGGAAATGTTGATCAGGAGTATAATTTATATATGGATGCACTTGAAGCCTCTATAAGAGTCCAAGATAGTGTGGCAGTATATAGGCAACTGGAGGACTATTATAGTAGACTTGGCCGAACAAATGATGCTTTTGAGGTGATGAACCTCAGATACAAGCTACAATCAAGCTATTTACCACCTGTTGCTGAAGCCATAGAAATATTTCAAAATCCCGCATTACTCAACCGGTATAAGAATGGTGGTCGATTGGAAGCGTTAAAGACCAGATTAAATAATACAAAAGCCATTTTTAATGATCCGGCTATGGTTCAAATTGTAGATATGGTTTATTATCAACTCACTGAGGATATTGACCAGATAGAGAATAATTATAACGAAATGTCCTCATTTATCTTAGCAAAATCAGGTGAAACTCAAAAACTCATCTTTGATATTTCTATTGCCAAGGTGAAAAATGAATTCTCCAAAGCACTGCAATTAATTGATCAATTAGAAGAAAAAGTTGGATCGTACCCGAAGGATCTAGGCACCATCAAACCATTATGCCTAATGGGAGCGGGCCAATATAAAGAAGCTTTGGATGCTTATCAGCCTTACCTGCTGGAAAGTCCAAATGACCCTCAGATACTTCAAGAACTCGGTAACCTTCATTTAGAAATGAATGAAACTAAGCAAGCCAAACAATACTTTGATAGTGCCTTGGAATTTCTTAAGGATGCCGATGCTGATTATAAGATCAAAAAAGATATTGAAAATAAATTGGCATTGATGAATATCTAAATGATATCTACCTAACATCATCTTAAAGAAAAAACCTTTTAAACTGCAAATTCGTCTTCTCTTTCAACACTATCTGCAACCAATTTAAGAAAATCAAAAGTACTAATAATACCTACAATCTTATCTTGATCCGTAACCACTAAATGATGGATTCGATGCTTTATCATGGTCAATGCGGCTTCTTTAACAGTTGCAGTGGGAGCAATGGTAGTGACATCTGTACTCATGACTTGTTGTACATTGATATTGTCATCATAAACACCAGCTAAATCCTGATAAGATACTATTCCCTTTAAAACTATTTTATCTTCCTTACTATCCACTACGGGCAAAGCACTAAAGTTTTTTCTATGCAGCAGATCGCGCACACCTCCAATATCCATCGAAGTAGTGCAAGTTGTTACGGGTAAGGTTATAAGATCATTTACATGCATAATGGATTGTTTTTTTGTACCTCCAAGATCTGAAGCAAAAACCTTTTCAAACATGAGACAGATCAATTAATTCCATGATATAGCTCATAAAAACTGTTTGAGACTTGGACCCTCGGACCGTTGTATATAAATTATCAGATTTCAATTAATAATAAAAATAGGTTATTAAATTATATATTCATATTCAACCTATGGCAAAATAACTTAAACTTGATATTAAAAAACCCGATCCTATTAAACGAAAATTTTAATGCGATTCTAGACGAATTAGAAAAGAGCCAAGAGCATTACTTTATTACTGGAAAGGCAGGAACAGGCAAATCAACATTATTACAACTCTTCAGGAAATCATCACGAAAAAAGATAGCAGTTTTAGCACCTACAGGTGTTGCGGCACTGAATGTAAGAGGACAAACCATCCACTCGTTTTTTGCTTTCCCACCTAAACTGATGGATAGCAGATCAATAAAAAAAAGAAAGAATAGAAGATTATATAAGAATCTTGAAACCATCATCATTGATGAGATCAGCATGGTGCGTGCTGATATTTTGGACCATATCGATGCATTTCTTAGATTAAATCGAGAAATTGAAGAACCCTTTGGTGGGATTCAAATGATTTTTTTTGGGGATCTCTTTCAATTACCACCAGTGGTAGCCACCCAGTTTGAAAAACATTTCTTTAGAACGACCTATGAGAGTCCCTATTTTTTTAATGCGAAAATAATTGATCAATCAGCAATAGAACTTAGGTACATTGAAATGACTAAAGTTTTTAGACAGGAAGAGCGAGGATTTATCCGCTTATTAGATAACATCCGTCAGGGCACTTGTGATTATGACGACTTGGAATATTTAAATTCCCGCACTAATCCTCATTTTCAACGGAATGAAGGATATATTACGCTTTGCAGTCTTAATGCAATTGCCGACCGAATCAATAAAACTGAATTAAGTAAAATTGAAAAGGATGCGTATTCTTACCAGGCGCGTATTGATGGACTTTTTGAACCTAGATTATATCCAACCGACTTCTCCTTAAATCTTAAAATAGGTGCCCAAGTGATGCTACTTAAAAATGATCAAGGCAAGCGATTTGTAAATGGATCTATTGCCATAATTGAAACATTGACAATGGACAATGTGGGTATATCTTTACTAGATGAAAGCGGGAAAAGACAATTTATCGAACTGGAGAAAGCTAATTGGGAAATCCTTAAATACAAGGTATCAGCGGAAAATCCCAGTGAGATTAACACGGAAGTTGTGGGAATTTTTAATCAATTTCCTATTAAGCTTGCTTGGGCCGTGACGATTCATAAAAGCCAGGGAAAAACATTTGAAAATGTAATTATTGATCTTGGAACGGGGGCTTTTGAACATGGTCAGACTTATGTTGCTTTAAGCAGATGTAAAACCTTTGAAGGTATCATTTTATCCAAACCCATTCAAATGAAAGATATTTGGGTTGACCCGTTGGTTATTGATTTCTATGACAACAAAATCCGTTAATTTTCAATTATTACGTTTATATTAGTCTAACTTGTATAGAATCGTTATTTTAGTTTTTGAGTAAATTAATGTCGATATGAGTATATCTAAAAGAAAGCTTAGACTAGAACGGAGAAGACAAAGACAAAAGCGAAAATTTTTTATCACTGCAGTAATTATTACCTTCTTCTTATTAATTCTTTTATACATCATTTATTCAAATTCTTAGTACGTTTTATTAATTAAATAACGCATAGTCAATCCCCACTTTAACTCCAACTAGTATTATCCAAAATTCAATTGTGCAATGGTGTGCTCAACGGACCAAGGCGTTAGACGCCTAACTACCCATTTTTTGAGTGCGCAAATCTATTCGTATATTAGGTAGTCTGTATTCTTTTAACTCGATAAGATTATGAAAGTGTTCCTTCTACATACGTTTGTAATTATTGCCTTTTTACTTCAAGCTTGTGCTGTGAATCTTAATAATAACGAGCATATCACTGAAGTCTATTTCCAAGAAATATTAAATTCCAATGATAAAGCTAATATGGGCCTATTTTTTTCACTGATGCCCAAAGGAGGAGACATTCATCACCACTATTCTGGTGCATTGTATGCTGAAACTTATCTAGACTGGGCAGCTAAGAAAGGTCAATGCATCTCGACGGATTCTTACCAACTAATTGCTTGTAACGAGGATGACGATCAAGTCATCACCATCGATTCTTTAAAAAGAAACACCAGATTATATAGGACAATTTTGGAGGCCTGGTCGGACATCAATTTTTCAGATCACTATCACCATGAAACTGAACCTGATTTGCAGTTCTTCAACACTTTTTCTTATTTCGGTGAGATTAGTGGATCCTTTTATAGAAACGGCCTGGAAAATATCAAAAAACGCGCCGTTGATGAAAATGTTCAATACGTCGAAACCATGATAAATGCGCCACCCACCAATACCACTTTTCGTCAATCTCAAATTGATTCAATAAAAAACTATCAAAATAAAAATGACACGATCAATCTGGTAAAAACATTTGAGTTAATGGAACAGGCTATTATAAGTAACCCTACTTATGATTCATCCATTACCGCTTATATTGATAGTTTGCACAAATATCACGAAGGAATAGACGATTTAGATTTTAAACTTAGATATCAAACTTATGCAGTCAGAACCTTGAATCCTGGAGTTGTTTTTGGCCAGTTGTACAGTGGTTTTGATGCAACGTCAAGAGATACATCTAACTTAATCGTTGGTGTGAATATAGTAGCTCCAGAGAATGGTCTTGTGTCGTTGCAAGATTACAGATTGCACATGCAAATGTTCAGATTTCTCAAAACAAAATTTCCAACTGTAAAAACGGCTATGCATGCAGGAGAATTGCATGTAGGTATGGTCAAACCTGAGGACTTAACTTTTCATATTCACGATGCTGTTTTTATAGCTAAGGCCAATCGGATCGGTCATGGAGTAGATATTCCCTACGAAAATCAACCGATCAAAATACTCGAAAAAATGAAGGTTGACTCGATTGCTATTGAGATAAATTTAACGAGTAATGAGTTTATACTGGGCGTATATGGAAATGACCACCCGATTAAAATATATTACGATTTTGGTGTACCCGTGATTATTGCTACCGATGATGCCGGGGTTTCCAGAAATTCACTTACCACGGAATATGTTAAGCTTGCCTCCAGGTACCAATTCAAATACACCCAAATAAAAGGCATTGTATTCAACAGCATCCAATTTTCATTTTTAAATCCCGAGGAAAAATCCCAAGTCACCTCAAGACTAATCCAAAAATTTGAAAAATTTGAAGATGAAATTACACAAATAATTGCTGACTAACTGCGGATTTAATGGTATTAAAATCACAAATTAAAGTCATCGTTGGTGAGAAACAATAAGTCCTAATTCTATGATAAATATTTC
>JAHEJC010000254.1 GCA_024639065.1 Lewinellaceae bacterium
TGGCATTGCGACTAGAATTACGTTATTCCAAAAAAGAGATACTTAACCTATATGCCTCTTATGCTCCTTTTGGTGGGAATACGGTAGGTTTGGAAACAGCTGCATGGAGGTATTTTAGTGCTCAACCGGATCAATTGTCCTGGGGTGAAACGGCTATGTTGGCAGTCCTACCCAATCAACCTTCATTAATCTATCCTGGAAAACAGGATTCTCTTCTCATCAAAAAACGGAACCGGCTTCTTACCAAATTACATGAACAAGGTACTATCGATTTCACTACGTATGACCTGGCTCTCCAAGAAGCGATACCGAATCGTCCTGGCCCCCTACCCCAATTAGCTTCGCATTTGCTAGGGAAAATTAATCATGGAGCCAGTCGGGGGAAAAAATTCCATTCCAGCCTGCGTTTTGATGCTCAAGTCCTGGTTAACAAAACGCTTGAAAGCCATCACCAGCGACTTGCTTTGGACCAAATTCATAACGCTGCCGTACTGATTGCTGAAATAAAAACTGGCAAGATCATCGCGTACAAAGGAAATACCCAGACCTCATCTGAACATCAAAACCAGGTAGATATCATTCGATCGCGTAGGAGTCCCGGCAGTACCCTCAAACCATTTTTATATGCCTCCTCATTGGATGAAGGCCTGATCATGACTACTTCCTTGTTACCTGATATTCCCACATACTATCAAGGATTCAGTCCCAGAAACTTCTCCTTGGATTATAGTGGAGCAATCCCTGCCAATCAAGCATTGACTAGATCATTAAACATTCCATTTGTCCAATTACTACACAAATACAGTTATCCAAAATTCAACTTACTGCTTGAGCAAATCGGATTTACTTCTTTGGATCGTTCGCCCGATCATTACGGCTTGTCTATTATCCTGGGTGGTGCTGAAGTAACACTGTTTGAACTGGCTAATGCTTACCTTTTGCTCACTCAAAAAGGACAAGGAAAGGAACAATTACATCCCTTGACTTATCAGGAATCAATCTATAGAAAAGCATCTAGTTTTCCAATATCCGGACCAGCATGTTGGCATACGTTGGAAACTTTATTGGATGTAAACCGTCCTGGTGAAGAGAGTGCCTGGAGGTCTTTCCAAAACAGTCAGCAGATCGCTTGGAAAACCGGAACCAGTTTTGGGTTTAAAGATGCCTGGGCAATAGGTGTGTCCACTGAATATTTAATTGCTGTTTGGGTAGGCAATGCAGATGGAGAAGGCAGACCCAATATTATTGGCTCTAAAGTTGCCGCACCTATTCTATTTGATCTTTTTAATCATTTTAAAAGTCAACAAAATTTCGTCGCTCCAAATTTTGAACTTAAAGACATCATGGTATGCGATCAATCCGGTTTTAAAGCCAGCGATCATTGTGAAAAGACCCATCGGAAATGGATGATTCCAGCTGCTATTAATCACCCCCAGTGTCCTTACCATCAAGTAATATTTATTAACAATCAGGAAGAACGAGTCATCGTTAATTGTGAATCTATCGATCAAATGGAAAGCAGCAAGTGGTTTGTTTTACCTCCAGCCATGGCCAACTATTACCGGAAAAGACATCCGGATTACAGACCATTGCCACCCTGGTCCATCGCCTGTAAAGCGTATGCCCGACCAAATAATCTAGAAATGATCTATCCTGGAAAAGATTCTAAGTTATTTATTCCTTTGGAATTAGATGGTCAACCAGGCAAAGTCGTTTTTGAATTAGCCCATCATTTACCAAATCAAAAAGTCTATTGGCATCTGAATGATCAATACCTTGGTCAAACCCAAGCACAACATCAATTGGCAGCATGGATTCCTCAAGGAAGTCATCATTTGGTCGTTGTAGATGAACTCGGTGAAAGGCTAGTAAAACAATTTACCGTTTTGTCTAATTAGGCAACAGGTGAGCCCTGAGCCTCTTTACCTCCGGTAATTGTTCTCTTAGGCCAGGTCATAGATTTACTAAAAAAACTGGGGCTGCGAAAAACGTGGATGTTTGGTTCCTGAACCATTCGAAGGTCTAACCTCTCAGTGAATCGTTATCAATTTACTAGTCTCTCTTCCAAAATCAAAATGCAGTTTAAAAATATATTGTCCAGGATTCAGTGCACTGATATTTACGGAAGTGAATTCATTATTTATGTCTAAAATAGATTTTATTAATTGTCCGCTACTATTATATATCGTAATAGATTCAAAGTTAATAGCTGAACGAATATTTAAATTTCCCCTTGCCGGCAATGGATAAATATCGATTGAGTCTTCAATCGTTTTTCTGGGTCGATTCGATGTAGTTACTGATAAGCTCACCAAATAATCCCGACTAACTTTTTGATTTTCTGATGTCACCGTATACCAAGTAGGCGATGAAAGGTCTACTCTACTTTGGCCACTGATCTGTTCATCTTCATTTACGGTGACGCTGGAGTTCATTGAACTGCCAAATATGGGTACAAACTTTAGATCGCCTTCAAACGTACCGTCTAGTAGAATATCCACTCCTTGAATATCAGCATGAATCGTGTCCTGAATCTTATAGGCATAAATATGGGCCGCATCACTCAGCTCATTGAGCTTTTCTCCGTAAAGACTGTCGGTGATCCCTTTAACCATATTGTTGAGGAAGATGGTGGTAGTGTCTCCATAAAACTCAAGAAAATCCAAGACGGATTTATGTCCGGGATAAGGGGCGAAATGATGGGTAGGACTTTCATTACGCCAGGTAGATAGGTAAGCAATTTTAGTAGCAACAGAATCTTTTTTAATTGGATTAAGCACGACGTCCATGTGCCAGTTATCAATTTCCAATGAGGCCATATCACCCCAATCCTTGTTGTCGCCGATCTCAGAAATGGCAGCAACCTTATTTGTAACCTCTGCGAGCATGACCGCTTCGTGCATATGCGCCAACAATCTGTTGATTTCAAATTGCGAACCATTGCCAAAATAAAAATCCATAGCTAACACATCGACATACTGATCTCCCGGGTAACCATAAAGGTATGTTCTGGAAGTATCAATCTGTTGTCCATCCGGGGAAAAAACATAAAGTAAATTGTGTACACCCAGGCTATCTTTTAAAAAATCAACCGTATACCTCCAAAGATCTATATAGATTTCTTGTGGTGTCGCCAAGTACCCCCACCAAAACCACCATCCATTATGCTCGTGAAATGGCCGGAATAATATTGGTATGGTTCTACCCTGATCATCCCGAAGAGATTTGAAATAATTAGCCAATAAAACTAATTTCTCCTTATACATCTGATTGTTTTCTCCATTAGGGAGCAAGGAATAGGACAGTGAGTCCGCTTGTTCAATATCCGTTATGTAGAATCCACTCCCTGTAGGATCGTACTGGTGCCAGACTAACGAATTTACTCCACCCAATCGATACGCATTTTCAATCCGATAGCTAAATCGGTCAATACTTTTTCTGCGGGTAATCGCATTCGCATCCCAGCTAAAAAAAGCAGGTAGGGATCCGGTCACATCTTCAACATCCGATCGATCATCATCTCCGGACCAACCCACTCCGTAGCCTGTCGCATCATGCATTCCATAAAGAAACCTAGCGCCTTTTAAAGCATGAAGATTCGTATATAAGTTTTGAGCGGTAAAGACTAAAGTACTATCAACAGTTTGGTGGCTGAAGTCATTAATAACGCTGATTTCAAACTGGGTACAATGATCATATAATGCATAGGCAATTGAATCAACATAGTCTTGGTTTTTCAGTAGATCAGGATTATCTAAAAAAAACTGAGCCGCATCAATAGCGATCAACAAAGCTTCTTTTGATCCACTAGGGTATTTACCATTTCCTTGTCCTTCAATCGAACTTAAATATAGGTTACCGGCATCAAATATAGCTTCATCCAGTTTGGTTGTAGTTAATGGCATCTCTATTGCACTGCCTATCTCAAAATCATCCATTTGCACCAAACCGTTCTTCTCGGCATTTGTCCCCCCATCAAAATAAAAATAGACCCGATTGAGTTCAGTAGTCGCATTAAAAATTTCAAAAAATACATCTTGCCAGGATCCATCTCCCCTTATGTTTTTTTCTAACCAATCACTATCCGAAGATCTATTTTCCGGTTTTACAGCAAGATTAAAATTTATATCTGACTTGATCTTAAAAGAAATATATGGATTTGATGAAATATCTAAATTGGCCAAGCTAATATTAAATTGCTCCCAGAGTCCACTGGTTGTGGTGCGATTATAGGTGATCTTAAGCACATTATCTAACTCAGCGCCTGAATAAACGGAATCATCAAATGACCAATGGAGAGCAAGTTGATTATCATTAAAATTGTCGCTAAAGCCCAGATTCTGTGCTGACAGAATGGTCGATGTTAGCAACATAAATAATAAAACGAATCTCATTTAATTAAAATTAATAAATAAGATAATACTAATTATTGAGAACCGACTTCCAAATTTCACGGTTAATAAGTTTCTCCAATTCATGTATCAAAGCCCATCTGTATAGTTTACAGTTCGATTAATATCTTAACTTTGCGAAGGCCAAAATAATACAATAGATGAGTGGTTATTCGATGCAGGTTCAATCAGAAATAGGCAGACTGGAAAAAGTAATTGTCCATGCCCCGGACATTGGTATATCCAGAATCTCACCTAAAGATTCCGATGAATTACTATTCGACGACATAGTATATCTACCCAAGATGAAAATTGAACACCAAATATTTGTGGACGTGTTGAAGCTCTTTCTAGGGGATGAAAATGTTTACGAGGTGCAGGATTTATTAAGAGAATCATTGGATTACGATCCTGATATCCGCGGAACCATTATTGAATGGATAGTTGATTTTGAAGAACTTCCGTCCAAGTATATTAGGAAATTTAAAGAATTGGATAGTGATAAATTAGCTCAACTATTTATCACTGGATATTATCCCGAGGAAGACCATATTTTTTTTGATCCGATCCCCAACTTTATATTTACCCGGGATATTGCTGCTATGATTAATGATCATGTACTAATTACCAAGGCAGCCAAGTCAGCCCGGCACAGAGAAAATTTTCTTACCCGATGTATTTTTTGGGCTCATCCATTGTTTAAGCCTATTAAACATAAAGGAAGAGTTATTAATTTGAATCATGTGGACACTTTTCCTCCTTCCAAGCGAGGTGAACCGATTTGTCTGGAAGGTGGGGATGTCATGATAATCAATCGAAATAATCTTTTGATCGGGCATAGTGAACGTACCAATTCGCACACCATAAAATCTTTAGCCAAAGTACTATTTGAAAAGCGGATTGTGGAAAATGTAGTACAAGTTACCATACCTTCAGATCGCTCTTTCATGCACATTGATACCATTTTTACCCAGATCAATCATAATCACATTGTGGCTTATGCGCCAATCGTGGTTGAGGGATTAAGCTCTTTTGTTCGAGTACATCGATCCAATGGAGAGGAAGTGCATTATCCAACTATCAAAGAATTTTTTATCAATGAGATCAATTCGGAAATGCAGTTTATCCTGGCTGGTCAAGGAGAATCACCTTACCAGGAGCGTGAGCAATGGACGGATGGATGTAATCTAGTAGCCCTCAAGCCAGGAGTAGCTTTGGCTTATGATCGAAACCCTCGAACGGAAATCGCCCTACAAGAGCATGGCTACTCCTTATTATCTGCCCAGGATTTGATTAGCCTTTCTTCAAAAGGTGAAATTGATGTGCAAACCATTGAGAATACCATTATTACACTTCCCTCAAACGAATTATCTCGTGCTAGAGGTGGTTCACATTGTATGACTTGTCCTATAGAAAGAGTTAATATATGATTATATCGCATACACATAAGATGAGAGTTAGGTATGGTGAAACCGACCAAATGAGTGTGGTATACTATGGCAATTATCCTGAGTATTATGAAGTGGGTAGAGCGGAGGCTATGCGGGCGATAGGTATTGAATATAAAGTATTGGAAGAAGAGCACCATATCATGATGCCGGTGGTGCATATGGAGATCAATTATATACGACCAATTGAGTATGATGAGTTGATCGAGATGGAGACTTACTTAATGAAAATTAAAAATGGATTTGCTTATTTTAGGGTGGAGATCCGTAATGAAAAAGGGAAATTGGCCAATGTGGGCAAAATGAAATTATGTTTTATCGACCGCCATTCCAGAAAACGGGTGGAACCACCTGCATATGTAATGACTAAAATAAAAGATATCATTGCGTAAACGACTTAATCGGCTATATTCAAAAGTGGTGAAAGCACCTTTCATCAGAGACATACTTAGATGGTCAAAAAAAACCAGTCTTCCTGGTTTCAAGCAAGTACCCATCTATTATGTAACTAAATTTTTTATTCAAGAATTACAAAAAGAAAGCATTACGATCAGAGCGAACAGCATCGCTTATAGTTTCTTCATTGCCCTATTTCCTTTTATCCTTTTTTTAATTACGTTGGTTTCATTTTTACAGTTTAGGAGTGTAACTGAATATTTAAATACTTTGCATGAATCTATCCAACCCGTTATTCCTAAAAGTATGGATGCATTCATTTTTGATGATGTGATCAACGGAATTTTTACTTTACATAGAGGCGATTTATTATCGCTCGGTGTTATCTTGGCTATTTATTTTGCATCTAATGGAGTCCTAAGTTTAATACACGGATTTGAAAAAAAATACGAATCTTATAATCGAAGAAATATTTTAAAACAAAGGCTCATTGCTATCATACTTACTATCATACTAGGCTTTTTATTATTTATTGGGCTCTCCCTGATTCTGATAAGTGAAAACGTGGTGGTGAAAATGTTAGAAATTGCCAAACTTGACCGCTTTAGTGTGACCATCATTTTAGTAGCTAGATGGGTCATCATATTGGGATTGTTTTACTCAATTATTTCCATCATCTATCGTTTTGGACCTAATTTAAAAACAAAATCTTCCTATTTTTCACCTGGAGCCAATGTGGCCACTATTGGTATTGTAATCACTTCTTTAGTGTTTGCGTATTACTTGAACCGGTTTGGTAGATACAATGCGATTTATGGTTCTCTAGGTGCTATCATAATCACCCTGCTAATGATCCAAATAAATGCCTCTATCATATTGATTGGTTATGAACTGAATGCAAGTATTGCTGTCAACCGAGATTTGTTAATGGAAAAAGACATTGATTCAACTGAACCAAATGGGGAAAATAATAGAGATGAGTCCTAGGTTTATGGTACAACTACTTAAGATATTATTTGTGAAAATTCTTACTTTACAACCAATCATTAATTAAAATTTATGAAATTCATTTTAACCTTATTTATTCTGTCTTTAATATGGTGTTGTAATACCATTGAAAAAGAAGCAGCAATTAATAACGCCAAACCGGCCACAGAAAAATCCACTTCGGACGACGGCAAGAAAGGTGGTACTTCAAGGCCAAAACAGAAAGAATACGATAAATTACCTTTAGAAAAAATCAAACTTCCCGAGGGATTTAATATTGAAGTCTATGCACGAGATATTGAAAAAGCTCGCTCGCTGGCACTTTCGCCGGACGGCACCCTATTCGTAGGGACCATGAGTAAAAAAGGAGAAGTCAAAGCCGTACAGGATACCGATAATGATGGCAAGGCAGACAAACAATATAAGCTATCCGATGGATGGCAATTGCCCAATGGAGTCGCTCTAAAAGATGGCGATCTATACGTGGCTGAGGTCAGCAAGATACATCGCTTTAAGGACATAGAAAACAACCTGGATAGTCCTCAGGAGGAAATCATCTACGATCAATATCCTACGGAAACACATCATGGATGGAAATTTATCAGTTTTGGACCAGATGGCAAATTATATGTACCAGTAGGTGCACCTTGTAATATATGCTTGCCAGAGAAAGAGGTCTACGCAGCCATCACCCGACTCAATCCGGATGGCTCGGATATGGAAATCGTGCACCGAGGTATACGCAATACGGTTGGTTTTACCTGGCACCCTGACAACAACGATTTATGGTTTACGGATAATGGCCGGGACTGGATGGGTGAAGATATACCCGGTTGTGAAGTAAACCGGGCACCCAATGACGGTATGCATTTCGGTTACCCTTATTGCCACCAGGGAGACATAGAAGAAGATGATGATCAAATACCTGGTAAATCATGCGATGAATTTACCCCACCTGCTAAAGTACTAGGCGCACACACCGCTCCGCTAGGCATCGAATTTATCCCCACTGGAAACTTTCCTGCTGCTTACGAGAAACAAATTCTAGTAGCTCAGCATGGGTCCTGGAACCGGACCAAAAAAGCGGGGTACGATGTTATCCTACTAAAACTTGATGGTGATCAAGTGATTAGCTCAGAACCTTTTGCAACTGGCTGGTTGGAAGAAGATGATTCAGTTTGGGGAAGGCCTGTGGATATGGAGTTCATGTCAGATGGTTCGCTATTGTTGTCAGATGATATGGCTAATGTAGTTTATCGGATCTATCATGAGGGATAACAAACTACCAAATTAACTGTTAAGTCGCAAAGCTCGCTACTAAATTAATAATATCTCTCGCCCTTTCAGGACTGTCTTTGCTTTCTCAATGCCATGGGCATTGCCCATTACTGTTCCTCTAAACCCTTTCAGGGTAAATCCATCGATTTTATAGTTTACCCATCTTACCATTCCTGCTAGCCCTCAAAGGGCGTTAAAAATTTAGCATAGTGAAACCCTATGATTGATATACAAAGTAACAAGCCCTCAAAGGGCGTAAGCACCTAACTCGGGTGAAACCCTATGAATGAAATTCTTAGCACCATTCTATTAATTTCTGGAACTATGGTGGCAGCGAATTACCATCATTACCCCTATGTTTGGCTTGTTTAAAAATACCATTAAAGCCTGTCATAAAAAAATCAAGTCTATATGAAATCTTTTCCATTCATTGTAGTGCTATGCTTTTACCATTCTATTTTTAGCCAACAATTGGAGGTGAAGCCCCGTAGCGCAATTACCAAAAGCTTGCTTTACGCTGATTTTTTATACAGCGAGAATACTGACGCCTGGATAAATTTTGTAGGTGAAAAAACATTATTCGTAAACAATGGAGGATTTCCCACTATGACCCTGGATATAGAAAGTTCATTTGCGTACTCTCCTTTTTCGTTTTCCAAAAATATCATCATTGGAAACTCGAATACATTTGAGGGGATACGTCTTCAAATCCTGAACGGATTAGATGTCGCTCCTCACCGACCTGGTTATTTAGTGATTGGAAATGAAGATGGTCCGAATGTTTCATTCGATAATAATGAAATTATGGCTCGAAATGATAGTGCCACTTCAAATTTGGTTCTTCAAAATAATGGAGGAAATTTAATTATTTTGCAAAATGGCGTTGGAGCTGGAGGTGTCGGCATTGGATTAAA
>JAHEJC010000255.1 GCA_024639065.1 Lewinellaceae bacterium
CGAGAGATCATCAGACTATTGAGGATAATTCCGTATCTTATTTTATTCACCTCTTTCCACGTAAAAGTCAGTTATTGATAATTGGTTCTGCCCACATTACCGCAGATTTAGTTAATCTGGCTCAATCCTTTGATTTTGAAACCATTGTAATTGATCCAAGGGGCGTTTTTGCTCATAATACACATTATGAAACCAAACCTAATCGCATTATTGAGGAGTATCCTTCAGAAGTACTTAATAATTTTATTCTTGACGCAAATACCTATGCAGTCATCTTATCACATGACCCCAAAATTGATGACAATGCCCTTAAGATATTATTACCTTCCGATGTAGCTTATATTGGCGCATTAGGTAGTAGAAAAACACATGCAAAAAGAATTCAACGCTTATCATCGGCGGGTTTTACGGAGGAAGTCATCGATAAAATTAAGGCACCAATTGGATTGTCAATAGGGGCTAAAACACCTCGAGAAATCGCTTTAAGTATTATCAGTCAGATTATTTCTACCAAAAATGGATATGCATGATGCAGCGCTCGGTGGATCGATTGGTATTATCTATAAAACCAGCGTAAAATCTCTGTATCAAATGTTAATTTATGTAATCTGATCTACAGATAGTGAATAAATAATCGAAGCTAAAAGACTATTTTTAAATACATGGTAAGAAGCTCAATGAAGTTTTTTCAACAACTCATTCCATCCCAATAGAGCGCAATCTAGCCTGGAAGGATGGTTTCTCACATTTTCAAATATGAGTAATTTATCTTCAGCGCAATGGTCAGTTTCTTTATAAATAAATTTAGCAAATTGATCTGCCAGTTCCCGTATTCCAGTCAACCCTTTTTGCTCAAAAAGTTCAACCAATAAAGAGGTAGAAGCTTTTGATACGGCACATCCATGTCCATAAAAAAATAAAGCAGCATAATCTTTGTTTGGTGACTTATCAAACAGTTTGAATCGATCACCACAAAATGGATTATTCGCAATTAGAATAGGTTCCTCTACACATTTTTTAAAATGATATGGGTGTTTATCAAGCTCCAAAATTCTAGGATGATAAAGATCTAAATAATCTGATTCCATATTACTCAAAATAATTTATGCATGCTTTAAGGGCTTCCAACAATAATTCTATATCACGGTGTTCATTATAAACCGAAAGTGAAACCCTCGCAACCGCAGAAATCTCTAACGAATTCAATAACGGCTCGGCACAGTGATGACCCGCACGAATGCAAATATTCTTGCCAGCTAAAAAATAAGCGATATCATGAGGATGGATCCCTTCAATTTCAAAAGAAACGATATTCATAGAATTGGTGCTATCACCTAATACCTGGATTCGATCATAATTAGACAGGCTTGATCGCAAGTCCTGGGTCAGCAATTCTAAACGATCATATTGGCTATAAATACTATGATCATCCATAAAGTCAATTGCAGCCCCTAGTCCAAATACCCCAGCAATATTAGGTGTTCCAGGCTCCAGCACCTGTGGATAATCTTGATAAACCGTCTCAAAAAAACTGGCGGATTCAATCATACCTCCACCAACAAAATGCGGATCGAATGCAGCCTGATATTTTGGATTCACATAAAGCGCTCCAATACCAGTAGGTGCAAACATTTTATGACCAGAAAAAACCAAAAAATCAATATCCAGATCGATTGCGTTAAGGGTATGGGTAGAAATACTTTGAGCAGCATCTATTATAACCGGTATGTCTTTTTCGTGGGCTAATTTATTAATTTGTTCGATTGGATTTACTATACCTAATACATTTGATATATGGGTTACAGCAACCAACATAGTATGCTCGTTCATGAGTTCAACTAAATGCTCCAAATCCAAATTTCCATTTGCTAAAAGACGTACTACCCGGAGTTCGGTGTCTGATTCCTTACACAACTTTTGCCAGGGTAACAAATTGGCATGGTGTTCCATGGTCGTAACAATGATGTTGTGTCCAGCCGTCAGCTTTGGTTTAAAATAGCCATAAGCAACCTTGTTTATTGCATCCGTTGCGCCGTAAGTAAAGGCAATATCTTGAGAAGATTCTGCTCCTATCAGGGTAGCAACTTTCTGACGACAATCCCGCAATTTTTGGGTAGCATCCGTTGAAAGTTTATACATTCCACGCGATACATTTGAATACGAAGACTCATAAAAATCAGTTATAGCTTTAATCACATTACGTGGCTTCTGAGTGGTTGCTGCGCTATCTAAATAGACCAGTTCCGGATGTGTATCAAAAATGGGAAAATGTGATTTTAGGTTCATCATTATTACGTCAATCCTTAGTGATCCAGGTGAACAATTTTCATCATATTATAAAATAAATTTATTAGTATATACTTATACAACTCCTATTTTTTAGTTATTTAATACCCATTAATTTATGAGTTTGAAGACTTAATTTCCATTTTGGATTTTCAAGACAATAATCAATACAAGCTTTGGTATTTGTCTTTAAATTATCTCCATCCATCGGTTGTAAATAGAAATGATTAAAATTCCATGACTCAAAATCCTTTGGATCAATACCTTTCTGTGGATAAACGATTTTAATTTCATCACCGGACTTCACCAAACATGTTGTCCGAGCTTTTGGACTCATGCAAATCCAATCAACTCCAGCAGGTGGAAGAATAGTACCATTGGTTTCTATGGCTACTTCGATATTTTTTAAGTGCAATGTTTGAATTAATGATTCATCTAATTGCAGAAGGGGTTCCCCGCCTGTACAAACTACATATTTTGAATATCCGTTATCAGGAAACAATCTGTCGATCATGGACGCCAGCGAAAAAGCATCATATTTTCCACCATTTTCTCCATCTGTTCCCCAAAAATCAGTATCACAAAAGTTACAAATAGCTTTACTTCGATCTTCTTCACGTCCTGTCCACAAATTGCACCCAGCAAATCGACAAAAAACTGCCGGTCTGCCCGTGTGTGCTCCTTCTCCTTGTAGCGTATAATAGATTTCTTTTATTGAATAAATTGCAGCGACCAATTCTAGAATATTTAATTCTCAAAAGTACATGTTCTTTTCAAGTTCTGAGATGATGCAATGGCTTTACTAAATAAAACTGGATAAATGAGAAAAATTAATAACTAATAATATTTTTATATATGTAATAACTTATTTTTATGTATACTTATGTGAGATTCAGCTGAATTCAACTAAATATATAGTACTATTATTATATTTATAACTTCAGTTTTTTAAACAGAATTATATATTAAATAAATCAATAATTATTATCTTCATCCGACAAGAAACATACTGAATTAATGGTTAGAGAAGCAAGACATATTGTTCAACTTATTCCGAGAATTGACCTAATTGTGGTTATAAATGGAGAACAAGTCACGGAAAAAAAGATCGAACCTTAATTTATTCCAATCCGATCCGAAATTTGGTATTCATTCTTTCGATCCGAACCTCGTATCAAAATTTCTGCTAAAAATCCAGTAAGAAATAATTGTGAACCAACGATTAAAGTAACAATACCCAGGTAAAAGATAGGCCTATCCTGGATACCTATCTGATTCCAAAACAGTTTGGAAATACTCAAGTACAACAATATGATAAATCCGATAAAAAAGATCAATGTCCCTAAACCGCCAAATAAATGCATAGGTTTTTTACCAAAACGACCCATAAAAGTAATTGAAAGTAAATCTAAAACCCCTTTGGCTCTGCCCAATCCATATTTTGATTTTCCATATTTACGAGCCTGGTGCTGTACTACTTTTTCACCAATTTTTTCAAAACCAGCAAATTTTGCTAAAACAGGTATATAGCGATGCATTTCTCCAAAAATATCAATATTATGTACTACATCATGATGATAGGCTTTCAAGCCACAATTGAAATCGTGGAGTTTAATACCACTCATTTTACGTGTAAGGGCATTATAAAACTTGGTAGGTATTGTTTTTGAGATCGGATCATATCGCTTCTTTTTCCATCCCGAAACCAAATCATATCCTTCTTGAATTATCATTTTATGTAACGCGGGAATTTCTTCTGGGCTGTCTTGTAAATCCGCATCCATCGTCACCACAACATTTCCTGTCGACGCATTAAAAGCTGTATCCAAAGCAGCCGCTTTACCAAAGTTTCTTCGAAACTTGATTGCTTTAATTTGGTTATACTCTGTACTCAGGGATCGAATTATTTCCCAGGATGCATCTGTACTGCCATCATCCACCATGATGACCTCATATGAGAATTCATTTTCGTCCATTGTTCGTGAAATCCAAGCCATCAATTCAGGCAACGATTCTTCTTCATTTAGAATTGGAATTACTATACTTATATCTAACAAAATATTGGCATTAAATTTATTACAGATTAAAAACAAAAGTAATATATTTTTTTAAGTTTTGAATTTGCTGAAAGATAATACCAGTAATCAAAAGCCCGATCATAGGTAAAAATTCAAGCCCTCATTTTTTCAAGTGTGCGGATAAAGGGTATTATTAAAAATAAATTAAAATGTGGTTTAATATGCCAACTATTTGTAACAGGAGGCAAAATAATGTTATTTCGTAATTGCAATTCTAAATATAAATACCAGTATTAAATACTGAAATGAATAATAATATAAAATATTTAAAACTCTATTTTACTTTAGGTGCTTTTGAAAAGTATATAAAGTACCATTAAAAAACTACTTTTTTAAAGTCAATTGCCATCAAATTTCGGCTGACCAATCTTAACAACATGAACGAGGGGTCTATCAATGAATTTCAGATTTTCCAATGGTAGCTTCCATTTGTTAGCCAAATTTCACAAAATTTTGATGGTGCTCCAATTCTATAAGGCAGATAATTCACATAGGTCATATCTCAGCAAATCACTTATAATCAAATTTGACTAAATTTTCGACTAGATAATAAAGTAATTATTGTATCTAATAACTTTAGGTTTGCTCTATGAATCCAGCCTTATTAACTTCAGTCGGTGATGGCAAAACAAAAATTAATTCCAATTATGCGGCCATGGGATGATTCCTTTTCAAGATAGCACCTGCAATTAATGAAATAATTAGTGAAAATAACGCCGTTACAAAAAAAGCTGTTAAAGAGATAAACCCTGGTGATGTAAAAGTGCCCATCATGCCTTCAGCTGCTTCCATTTGGGCATCATCCATGCCTCTGGCTTCCATTTGAGCATAGGCCGTTTCTCGAATCTGATCCAATGCATCCGGTGCGATGAATGTCAAAAATATGTATGACCAAACTGCGGTAATTAAGGCATACATAAGTCCCGTCCATAAGCCGGTTATAAAGGATCTTCCAAAGGTTATGTATCCACCCAAATCTTCATCTCGATGGGCTCTAATCGCTAGCACAATAGTCCCTATCCAAATAGCATAACTGGCAATTTGACTTACTATACCTCCACCGCGCTCAGAAAAATCCGTCAGGCCGGTAAGGTGTAAAATTAGCCCAACTGCTATAGAAGCAAGTCCGCCATATAATCCCCACTTAAATGCTGTCGGCCGGGGTGATCGTTCAGCAGGATCAACGTAGCTCTCTTCGGAATAATCCAAAGGTTGATTGGTGTCATCGATTTGTTCCATACAATACAGTTTTAATGATTCATTTAAATATAAGAAAACCTAGGCTAAAATATATTGATTACTAGATAAATTGATGAATTTCAAGGATTGAAAAACGATAAGGCATCTAATAGCAATAGGAATATTCTGTACCCTAGGTAAAATCACAAAATGCGCCATTGATAACTCCTATCACCTTGCCAGTCAACTCCTTGTTTAAGAAGGGGGTATTAGAAGCATTGGATTTAATTAATGTTTCCTGAATTGTCCATTTCATTTTTGGATCAAATAAAGTGAAGTCCGCTTTGGCCCCCACTTCCAACTTGGGCAAGTTAAGATCTAGAATTTTTCTATTTCTAATAGACAAGCAATCAATCCATAGATCAAGATCTTTAGGATAATAGGTATTGAGTAACGAAAAGGCAGTCTCGAGTCCGATAGCACCAAAATCTGCATGAGCAAATTCCAGTTTTTTATGCTCTGCGTCTATAGGCATATGGTTTGAATTAATTCCATCAATAACGCCACTTTTCAGCGCTTCATAAAGACTTTTTTTATCTATTTCTTCACGCAGAGGGGGTAGTACTTTAAAGTTGTAGTTAAAATGTGAACAAGCTTCATCAGTAAAAATAAGATTAAGTACTGGTACTGAAGCGCTGACTTTTAATTCTTTAAGTTTTGCTTTACGTAAAAGTTCGACTGAATTATGGCTGGAAATATTTAATACATGCAATCTTGAATCCGTGTATTGCAATAAATCCAAATCACGTTGCAGCATTAGTGCTTCCGTCAATGTAGGAATTCCTTTCATCCCTAAAGATGTACTTACCGAACCTTCATGGATCAATCCTTCTTCAGAAAGGGAGTAATCATACGGATGATTCATAATCAGACCGTTAAAAGCTTTGACGTACTGCAGTGCCCGCATCATTACACCTCCATTTTGGATAGATTTAAATCCATCTGTAAATGCAGCGGCCCCTGCATGGTGCATATCAAATAATTCAGCTAAATCACTACCCTTACAGCCTGCTGTGACAGCTCCTAGAGGATAAATGTTCAGTCCAAGATAACTAGATTGCTTAAGTTGGAAATGAATAGCTGTTTTATGATCAGAGACTGGAAATGTATTTGGTGCTGTTCCAATAGCTGTATAGCCTCCGGCGTGAGCACTCTCGGCCAACGTCTCGAAAGTTTCCCGATGCTCATATCCAGGTTCACCATTGAAGGTATTAATATCCAGCCAGCCCATGCTCAAATGCAAGTTGTTTTCTTCAATGATATCAGAATTTTGAGAACGTACAGATTTCCCAATCTTTTCAATAATTCCATCCTTAATCAAAATATCAAGCTGTTTCTGGTGAAGTGGGTGTCCTGGATAAACAACTTTTACTTTTTTAAGTAATATGTTCATGATCATGTTTTCCAAAATCTGAGAATCAGAACTTCAATTAGAAGAAAAACCAATGCCAAAATAAGACATATTCTCCAAAGTGTTTTTCCTGAATTTTTTTCTTGGATATATTTCGAAAAATCAGCAATAACCTGGTCATTAATTACAGTAACCCGATCGCCATACTTTTCAAGAAGATCATTTCGGGACATAATATTTAGATTGGATTCCTTGCGGTCAAAGTTAAAAGCATACACACCTTCCACTTCCCCATTCCAAATGACTCGATTATAACCTGCTTTTTCGATCTGATCATCAAAAGAAATAAATATTTTATCACCTACCGAGGATTGTCGGGGGATCCACTCTTGATCATTGCTAATCATTTTATAAACCAGATCTGTTGCATTGGCTTTATTTTCCATCTGCAATACTTCATTCGTGCCAATGGTATAAGCAATTTTATTGCTTTCAGAAGAAGCAATAGACATTTTATATAGCATAGGAATAAATATTTCTGCATTCTTCGTGAGGTCAGAAATTGTAATATCAATTGGTGCAGATGACACATAGACGTAGCCTTTTCCATATAAATATTTACCCATGAACGTCTGACCATCGCGATACCTTAATATATATTCTTCGCCTCGGCTTGGATACTTTGTTAAAGGGAAGTTACCAAGTGACTTAGGTAACCTCAAATTTGGTCTAGAACGTTCAAAAACATTATCAAATACAAACTCTTCCGTATTAATGTCGGCCACTAACCTTTCTCTTTCCTGATAGTCTTGATACGTATTGGTTCCTAATTGTTGTAACAAGCTATTGTATTGTGACATAGTCGAACCTTTCCCTGGAAATATTACCAGATTTCCTCCTTCCTCCACATATTCTTTCAATTCTGCGGCAAGACCACTAGATAGATTTTTTACTTCATTAATAATAATTAATTGATAGGACGGAAATGATGCATATTGAATATTGTTTGTATTCGTATTATTAGTTTTAAAATATTGAATACCTGAAAAAGCAGCCTGTAGATATGGGTTAGGTGACTGATCATTAATAATCAATACGCTGATTTCATTTTTTACCTGGTACGTAAAATAATAAGTGTCATCAAAGGTGATCGGATAGTCTGTGATTTTTATCTGGGATGACTGCCATCCTGCTTCAAAAGGAGTTATGTTTACCGTATCGATAACACTGGTTCCCGCAGCAATATTAATAGACCCCAATGGTTGTTCCTGGTTATTCTTGAGCATACTTAAGCGGATGTTCACTGCATCCTGAGTTCCATAGTTTGTGAGCTTAATATAAAGCGGGTTATTCTCATTTACCATGTGAACCGGTCCTGCGAAATAACACGAATCAATGCTGATATTATTTTCCTGCACACTTTGAATTGGAATAAAATTATATTGAACAGTGGAATCCAATTGATCCGGCAGAGAAGTAATGGAAGCTTGAAAATCTGATATTACATAGACAATTCCGGATTGATCAGGTGCTTCCGCCAACAGTTGCTGTTGCCGGTTGATTACTTGATCCAGTGATTTCACTTTTGGTGTAATGACTATTTCTTCAATTCTGGAAATGGCGTCATCTTTATTGATCAATCGTTGGTTTTTACCTTTAAACTCATGAGTTAATATCTGGAATTGATCTTCCTGATTATATCCAGAAACAATTTCGATCGCTCTTCTTTTGGCTAGATCTAACAAGGGAACATCTTGACTCAGGGCTTTCATGCTAAAAGAATTATCGATAAAAATACTGACTCCCTTGCGCCCCTGATCGGTATTCTTGTCTACCGGAATAAAAGGTTGAATAAATGCTAAAATGAGAAACGCCATGGCCAGCAAACGGCTCAAGAGGACTAACCAATGCTTAAGTTTATTCCTGGTGCTAGTTTCATCTTTTACTTCTTTCAGAAACCTTACATTGGTAAAGTTGACTTTCTTATATCGACGAAAGTAGAATAGATGAATAATTATGGGAAGTACCAGTAATGAAAACGCCCAAATAAATCCTGGATATACAAATTGCATAGCCTGCAAAATTAGTTTTCTTTTCTGTTAGTTAGCTATCTTGAAGTATAAAAAATATAGCGCAGTTTGAATAATTGGTTATAAATTTTTGCTGTCCTAATAATTTCATCTCTAATCATCTCTAATTCATACATAATATGATCTGCTATTCCATTTATCTATGTCCTTAACAAACTAAATCCAATTAGTGATTTAATTATTTTCTTGTAAATTCATCGACCTTTTAAAATTCTTTACCAATCTGTATGCTATGAAAAACGATAGAAGCCTTTTATTTGTTATTTTTCTATCTTAAAAATTAGTCTAAGTGGTCAAAGCATTGAGCTTGAAAAACTGAAGGGCTTAAGATCGCCTTAATATCTTT
>JAHEJC010000256.1 GCA_024639065.1 Lewinellaceae bacterium
TGTACAGCAAAGAGATCACCCAAATCCCGGTCATAACTATCAGACCATAGTTGATCATCAATCTGAGCATTAATGAGTTGGACCGCAATACGGATTTCATTCCCAGCGGTTTGGGTACTTCCTTCCAACAAATACTTTACTCCAAGTTCAGATCCTATTGCACGAGAAGATTTTGATGTTTCTCGAAATTGTTCTACGGATGTACGTGAGATCACCTTTAAACCCTTAATTTTTGAAAGATGGCTGATAATACTTTCTTTTACTCCATCTGCCAAGTAAATATCAGCTTCTTCTCTTCCAATGTTTCGAAAGGGCAGCACCGCTATTGAAGGATCGATTTCGTGATGCTGGTTAGTAAAATATTTGTAGCCATAAAACAAGGAAAGAATTATAAGAATTGATCCTATTAGGATAGGTAACCTACTGATTAAGCGTCCTAAAGATTTTTTTATGGCTGCTTTTTGGGGACCTGAATATTCCAGGGTGGATAAAAAGTGCTTTACATGATGATGATTAACTTGAATAGTATAAATCTTCCAAGGTTCACTTACATTTTTTAAATATTTTTCACTGATAAATTCAGATCTTATCCCCTGTTTGTTATGAACATTTCTATAAATAGATTCTGTGACCACGATTTGTCCTGGTTTTGCCAACGGCTCGATACGGGATGCAATATTTACTCCCTCGCCAAAAATATCACCTCCCTGAAAAATGACTTCTCCTTCATGTAACCCTATGCGCAATTCAATCTGTTGATCTTTGGCTGTCATTTGAATGGCAGCCGCGCACATTACAGCTTCTGTAGGGGAATCGAAAGAAGCCAGCACTCCATCGCCCATCTCTTTGAGAAATTGGCCTCCAAATTTAGTAATAAGTGGTTTATGTATTGCACGATTTTTCTCAAGTAAGGTAAGGGCTAATTGTTCATTTCTATTCATTAAAGCAGTGTAACCCACAATGTCGGTAAACATAATAGCCGCCAACTTACGATTTCGCTTCATACTTAGATATCCTGAGAGTCTGATAAGATCGAACTTTTCATCATGTCTTTAAATGATCTTCGTCATCATCCAAATTGTTTTTGATCGGTCCTGAGTATAATTTTCAGAAATTAAAAGAGGTCATCCACATATTTGAGCTAGGACCATGTTGGGTTTGGCCTGGGATTCATTTATCTAAAAATTGATCCTCTCCAGCGATTATATATCCTCTATCAGTTAATTATTATTATCTTTTCCAGCAAAGTTAGATAGAACATGCTTCGACAACTTTTCGCGCATGGGTGGACTAAAACACGCAGATCGCCTACCTGGAACCAAAATGTAGTTTATGCCATATTTTTGGGATTACTGGCCATTTATTTTGCCTTACAATTTTTAGCCTTAGGGTTTTTTGCCGAGAACATTTTTGCTGAATTTTTTCCCGATTCAGATCCCATCCAAATTATGAGTGTCTATTTACTCTATTATTTTATAGTAGACATCATTATTCGATTAATTATGCAGAAATACCCTTTTCTGGATGTCAAACCTTATCTGGTTTTTCCCATTAAGAAATCCACCTTAGTTCACAGTCTTTTGATCAAATCACTAAGGAGTTTTTTCAATTTTTTTCCACTATTTGTGATCATTCCATTTGCTATTAAAACGGTCTTTCCTGCTTCCGGAATTCTGACCGGTCTTACATTTTTGATTTTCTTCTGGGGACTTATTTTTTTTAATAACTTTTTGAGTTTTCTATTGGATAAATACTTTAAGACTAAACCGATTGTATCAACCATTATTACTTCTTTAATTTTGGTAACCCTTTATTTAGATTTTACCGGTACGATTGGTTTAAGAGCTGGACTAGAGCCGGTGATGGATCAGTTACTGAATTTTGCACCCTCCATGATATTACCGTTCATCGGAGCAGGTTTCTGTTACTACTTACTTTATAACATGCTCAAATCCAATTTATACCTGGAAGACTATCTTAAAGACCAAAAGGTCAGTGAAGTCAACCCGTTGAGCCTGGGCATCTTTAGTCAGTTTGGGGAAGCGGGTAAATTGATGGATCTGGAGGCCAAATTGATCTGGAGAAATAAGCGATCCAAATCAATTTTATACATATCGATTCTATTTATTCTCTATCCGATGATCTTTATAGGGAATCCGGATATAATGGGCATGATGTGGTTTAAATTATTTTTGGGATTATTTGTGACCGGGGGATTTGCCCTAAACTATGGTCAATTAATGCTTTCCTGGAATAGTCCGCATTTCGATTTATTATTAGTAAGAGGATTTAAGATTGAACATATTTTCCAATCCAAGTATTATTTATTAGCCACATCTTGTGTGATCTTGTTTGTCTTTGCTATGCTTTATGGTATTATGGATCGTTCATTTTTGATCATTGTACCGGTTATGTTCCTATTTAATCTGGGCGTTTCCATCTTTTTGTATATGCTTTTGGCGAGTTATAATTCAAAACGGATTGATCCATCCAAAGGGGCTTTACTGAATTATGAAGGAATCGGCGCGGCCCATTTCCTGATCATGATTCCATTGATATTATTACCCTACTTGCTCTATTTACCATTCAGTTTAATGGGCTACCCCAATATGGGAATTGCTTTCATTGGCTTGATCGGGTTGGCTGGATTTATATTCCATAGAAGCCTGATAAAAATAGCTACCAACTTATTTCAACGCAATAAATATCGCATCTCCGCAGCATTTAGAAAAAAAGGCTAAACAATGATCACGGCAGAAAATTTAAGAAAAAATTATGGAAAGCATACGGTCTTAGCTATCGATGCATTGAAAATACCTGCCGGTGAAATATTCGGGCTGGTCGGAAATAATGGAGCAGGGAAAACTACCTTCTTCAGTTTGTTATTGGATTTGATTAAACCCACCAGTGGGGTAATTTATTCAAAAGGTATTTCTGTAACTAAGTCTGAGGCGTGGAAAAAGTATACTACTGCTTTTTTGGATGAAAGTTTCCTAATCAATTTTCTGACCCCGGATGAATATTTTGAGTTTGTGGGTAAACTATACGGATGGAATAAAAAAGATACTGAACAATTCGTTCATCGATTCGAAGAGTTCTTCCATGATGAGATCATAGGCGTCAAAAAATATATAAGAGATCTGTCTAAAGGGAATCAAAAAAAGGTAGGCTTGATTGCAGCGCTTATTGGCGATCCGGAGATTGTGGTTTTGGATGAACCATTTTCAAATTTGGACCCTACCTCCCAGATTAGGCTTAAACAAATCCTTAACGACTTCAGTGAAGGAAAGACTTTTTTAATTTCGAGTCATGATATTAATCACATTGCGGACGTGTGCAGCCGAATTGTTATTCTGGAAAATGGTAAAGTGCAGAAAGATTTAATTAAGTCAGCTCAGACATTGAGGGAATTATCCGATTATTTCGCGGTGTAGAAAGCAAATTAATCACTTCTAATAAGTTTAAGATATTTATACTTTTGTTCATTGTTTAAAAACCTGATTAACAAACATAATCTATTTGAAGGTAAAATAATTTACGCTTCAAAAAATGCAATTACATATGGAACAAACCCTTTTTAAAATCGAATATGAGAAATACGTCTTATCCAACGGTTTACAAGTAATCTTACACCAAGACCATACAGATCCAATTGTCGCATTGGCTATTCTTTATCATGTCGGATCCAATCGCGAAGAGCCAGGGAAAACCGGATTTGCTCATTTTTTTGAACATATGCTTTTCCAGAATTCAGAAAATGTGGGAAAGGGTAATTTTTTCAAGTTGATTGAAGAAACAGGGGGAACGCTTAATGGAGGGACTTGGCAAGATGGCACGGTCTATTATGAAGTAGTCCCCAAAAATGCCTTAGAATTGGTGTTGTGGATGGAAAGTGATCGAATGGGTTATATGATCAACACGGTCACAAAAGAGGTGCTGGAAAACGAAAAGGAAGTGGTAAAAAATGAAAAACGACAGCGGGTAGATAATCAGCCTTATGGCCATACTAATTATGTAATACACAAAGCACTATATAATGAACAGCATCCCTATAATTGGCAGGTGATTGGCAGTATGGAGGATCTTGATCAAGCCAACCTTAATGAAGTAAAAAACTTTTATGAAAAATACTATGGTCCAAATAACGCTACTTTGGTATTGGCTGGTGACTTTGATGTGGATCATGTAAAACAATTAATTAGTAAATATTTTGAGGAAATTCCAAAACGAGGAATAGAAGTAGAGCTGTCCCCTACTCCAGCTGATATCTCTAAAGACATAAGATTGATGCATGAAGACAATTTTGGAAATTTACCGGAATTGACTATCACGTATCCCACTGTTGAGGAGACCCATCCGGATTATTATGCACTTGCTTTTTTGGGCTCGATCCTGGCTTCAGGGAAAAGGGCTCCATTTTTTAAAGAAATAGTTGAAGCACAAAAACTGGCTCCGAGAGTTTTGGCCGGGAATCGCAGTATGGAGCTTGCTGGAAAGTTTAGCATCAAGATAAAGGCTCATGCGGATACACAACTAGATAAAGTATATAAGGCTGTCCAGGATGCGTTTGATCGATTTGAGGCAGAAGGTATCGATGAAAAAGATATTGAAAAAATAAAAAATGCCCAGGAGATTGAGTTTTTCCAAGGTATTTCTAGTGTACTGAATAAATCCTTTCAATTAGCCCAATACAATGTTTATAGAGGTGAACCGGATAAACTAGCAGAAGAAGTTCAAGCGCTCATGGAAGTATCTAGACAAGATATTATTCGTGTATATGAGCAATACGTTAAAAACCAGCCTGCGGTGATTACCAGTTTTGTCCCTAAAGGGAAAAGCAGCCTGGCGTTATCTGGGTCAAAACGCGCTGAAGTAGTGGAAGAGGAAATGGATGAGCGTATATTAACTCAAAATCCATTAAAAGATAAGACGAATTCATTTATCAAAACCCCATCTCAGTTAGACCGGTCGGTCATGCCGGACATAGAACAAGATATTGAAATAAATTTTCCAGCCATATGGTCACATCGGTTAAACAATGGTTTAAAAATTCTAGGTATTCAGGACAAGCGCTTGCCATTAGTTGAATTCAGCATCCGGATCCAAGGGGGTATGTTATTTGATAATCCCAATCAAATAGGGGTGGCCAATCTGGTCACGGATCTAATGATGGAAGGTACTCAAGATAAAACGCCTGAACAATTGCAGGACGCTATTCATCAGTTGGGATCCAATATCCAAATATACACCAGTTCAGAATTGATCGAAATTCATGCCAGCACCCTTTCTAGGAATTTTAGAGCCACCTGGGATTTAGTGCAAGAAATATTGCTTAGACCAAGATGGGACCAAAAAGAGTTTGAGCGCATCAAAAGAAAAACAATAAATGATATTAAGATGCAGGAGGCCAAGCCCAATATCATTGCTGGAAAATTGTTCAAAAAATTGGTTTATGGAAAACATATCCTAGCCAATTCAACAATGGGGGAACCACATATGGTTGAAGGCATTGATCTGGACAAGATCATTGATTTTTATCAATCATATTTTAAGCCGGAACTATCTTGTTTTCATTTTGCTGGAGCCATTGAGCCAGATGAAGTTGTGGACAGTTTAAAGTCACTTGAGGAAACCTGGCTTCCAGGACAGGTTACTTTGGCTTCCTTTGAGTTTCCTGATTCTATACCTGGTAATTCGCTCTATTTTATTGATATTCCGGATGCAAAACAAACCATACTCAATATTGGAAAGCTTGGGGTAAAGGGTAATGATCCTGATTTAGATACCTTGTCATTTCTTAACTACAAGTTAGGTGGTAACTTCAATAGCTTATTGAATACCCAACTCAGAGAAGAAAGAGGCTATACCTATGGAGTTCGCTCTCGCTTTTCGCGTAGAAAAAACCCAGGTATGTTTATCATTGAGACCAATGTCCACGCTCCGGCAACCGTAGATTCGATAAATCTAATTAGAGAAACCGTGCAAAATCTATCGAAATTCTTCACAGAAAGTGCCGTTGATAAAATCAGACAAATCATAAAAAGAGGCCAAGCCAGATCTTTCGAGACCTTATTTCAAAAGCTAAGTACCTTAGAGAAGATATCTACTTATGATCTTCCATTGGACTATATAGACCAAACCATAAAAAGATATGATCATCTTGATGTGGATAGTCTCAAGGAAGTGATCCTGAAACATTTACAACCATCCTCGATGATCTATGTGGTAGCCGGTGACGCAAAAACCCAATATCAAAATGTAGAAAAACTTGGTTTTGATCACATTGAGTTGGTCAACCCTCAACACCAGATTACAGCGTTGCTTTAATTTTCTATTTATAAAGTATCTTTTTCAATACATCCAATGTTCTGTGAATGTCGGCAGTATTGGTGTAAGCAGAAATGCCCATTCTGGTGACTCCTCCCCGTTCAATCAGTCCGGTTACCTCGGTAGAACGAATGGCATAAAAGTGTCCACTCCAGGCCTGTACCTGTTTCTCGGCAAGTTGTTTACAGATTTCTTGAGCGGATAATGTATCGTGGTAAAATGAAATGGTAGGTGCTCTTTCGGAATTTGAAAAATCTGTGCCAAAAAAATGGATTCCGGGCATTTTTTTTATACCATCATACAGCATAGAGGCCATGGCTCGTTCATGACCAGCAATAAATTCAAACCCCGTTTTAAGTTTGTTTTTTAGTTGATTGCCTGTGCCTAAACCGGCAATAAAATTGATAGCAGCTTTCACCCCGGCTATAGCTGCATGATTTAAAGTACCGGTCTCTATTCGATAGGGTGCTTCTTGAGCCTGCGTGCGCAACCGGTCCGGATCTAAAGTGTCCAAAAGCCCCTGGCGACAATAGAGTAAACCTACATGAGGGCCATAAAATTTGTAAGCCGAACAAAGTAAAAAATCGCAATCGACCGCCTGTACATCCGTGCTGAAATGTGCAGCATAATGCACAGCGTCCAACAATAAATACGCACCTACTTGTTTGGTAAGTTCTCTGATGAGCCGCACATCGTTTACAGTGCCCGTAATATTGGACGCCCAACCTAAAGCAACCAGTTTGGTGCGTTCATTAATTTTTTTGCTAGCATCTTCATAGTCCAGTACCCCTGTGGGTAACATATTAATTTCCTTCACAACAATACCCTGGTCTTTGAGCTTAATCCATGGTTGGCGATTAGCTTCATGATCCATTTGAGTAATCAGTACTTCATCTCCCGGATTCCACTTTTTTACCAATGCATTGCACAGCGAAAAATTCAAAGTGGTCATGTTCTGACCAAAGGAAATACAATCACCGCTAGGCGCATTCAAAAAATCTGCAACTGCATTTCTAGTTTCCTGCAGCAATAGATCTGTCTCTTTGGCCGTAGTAAAATAACCATGACTGTTTGAATTGCTGGTCTTATAGTAATGGCTGATGGCTTTAATAACTTCAATGGGTACCTGAGTGCCGGCTGGTCCATCCAGGTATGTAATGATTTCATCATGAACGGTCCTACTAAGTGAGGGAAAATGGGTGCGTAATTGCTGGACATCAATTGGAGCGTGTACCGAACTCATAGCCTATTTCTTTTAATTTATATGAATGACTTTTTATATAAGAGTGCTTATCTTTGCACAAAATAACCAAAAAGTTACTATGTCAAGAACAGAATCAAATATGCTTCCGCTGGGGACTCAAGCTCCCAGATTTACTTTATCTGATACGATTTCAGGAGACACTATCTCTTTGGAAGATTTGGCGGTGGATAAGGGATTGTTGATTATGTTTATTTGCAATCATTGCCCCTTTGTGATTCATGTGATTGATGAAGTAGTGAATGTTACTAATGAGTATATGGACAAAGGAGTAGCCGTTATAGCAATAAGCTCCAATGATGTAGAAAATTACCCGCAAGATAGACCGGACAAGATGAAAGAAATGGCGACTATTAAAGGATTTAAATTTCCATACTTATATGATAAGACCCAAGAAGTAGCAAAATCTTATGATGCTGCTTGTACTCCGGATTTTTACTTATTTGACTCGGAAAAGGTTTTGGTCTATCGAGGCCAGTTAGATGGTAGTCGACCAGGCAATGGAGTTCCAGTGACAGGAACAGATTTGCGCATTGCGCTGGATGCATTACTTGCTGGTAAGACCATCAGTCCACTGCAACGACCCAGTGTTGGATGTAATATCAAATGGAAGGAATGAGGAAGAAGATCAATTTTTACCCTTTTTCACTAGACTTTTTTCTTTACACTATTACAGTCCTGATTTTTATTATTGCCGGTCTGTATTTCCAATTTAAACTTATTGATGAAGATACAGGATTAAAATTCATGATAGTGGGGACCGTTGTAGTGTTTATCCCATCCATGATCTATTGGCAGGGTCTACTTTTCTTCTAAAATGTTTTGTTTGGTATAATTGGCATAAAATAAAAATGAGAATTAGAGGAAAGAAAATTGATGAATTTTCATTTAACCAGATCAATCAATTACAAATACCAGATGAAGTCATAGAATTTTTTCATAGTGGAGAGAAATATCGGATCAATTTGAAAGAATATGCATCGGACGATGCTTATACTTAAAAAAAGTAATAGGTGGATTCTCTCGTAAAACTAATTAAATGGATATCATGAGTAATTGCTAATCGGTAAATTGTAATTTGCTAATGGGTAGTACAACAAAAATTGTTTGCGCAAAGAAATTCTCAAAGTAGATCTGATATGAAAAACAAACTCAATCCCAATGACTTAGAGGATAGGCTTATAGAGGCTGCTTCTAGAATTATAAAATTATCGGAAGAATTACCTTCAAACTTTGCTGCTCAACACTTAGCTAAACAGTTAATAAAATCGACCACTAGCGCAGCACTAATTTATGGTGAAGCAAGAGCTGCTGAATCAAACAAAGATTTTATCCATAAAATGAGAATTTGTCTCAAGGATTTAAATGAATCAATTATCTGCTTAAAAATAATTGAAAAAAGAGGTTGGTTTGATGAAGCAAGAATGAATCAAATTAAGGCTGAGAATAATGAGTTAGTGGCTATTTTTGTTGTAAGTATAAATACGGCAAAAGGTAGAAAAAAGTAGCCATCTGCCGGGAATCGTAATTTGTAATCGATTAAAAGGTAATTGCTAAATAAAATTAGCTACACTCAAGAAAGGGATAGACCGGTCTTCGGAAATTTAAAATTTGCCTTTTACCATTCTTCAATTACTATTTACCAATCTTCAATTATCATTTGGCAATATTAGATGCCGTTGTAATAGAATTAGCCTGTTTTCCCGAATTTAAACTGCCCATTAGGAATGATTGACTGTTGGTGTGACCTGTATAATGCATCATTCTATTTTTATATCTTTGC
>JAHEJC010000257.1 GCA_024639065.1 Lewinellaceae bacterium
CACACTGACAATTACCTCGACCGGGAAGGATGCTGGCAAAGCTGTACTATCCAATTGGTCATTATCTCTGGCATCATTACCAGCGGCGATCACAACTAATACCTCATCCTCTTTTGCTTCATTCATCACAAGTTCAAGAGGAAAAAAAAGACTATCATGATACGTATCCACATAGCCAAAACTCATATTAATAATATCTGCCCCTTCATTCAAAGCATCCACCATAGCTATCACTACAGCTGACATAAAAGCTTTACCCTCATGATCATGAGTCTTGCGTATGTCAAACTTAATATTCGATATGGCAGGATTTGATTGGTGGGTAATACTGTGTATGATTCCTGCAATATGTGAACCATGCCCATGTTCATCATCGGGATCTCCATCGTTGCGCACATAATCATACCCACTATTTACAGTAATATTGTAATTGTAAGTCGGATCACTGTTGTCCGAAATATCAGAAATACCGGTATCCAGAATCGAGATAGTGATAGACGAGTCACCTTGGGAACTGGCATAATCAGTTATCTCAAAACAACTTACTGCATCAGCGCTGTTAATAGAAGGCACATAACTGGCTATTTCTTGTTGAATGTTCAGGGAAGCATTGTGAATTTTCGTTTTCTTTAATGACCTGGCGATCGCCGCTTTTATGTCTAGGATATTTTCACCACCACTCATAAAAGGGAAACTGGTTACTTCCCATAAAGCCAGATTTAGATGGCCGCTTCGCCATACTTCTACAGAATTTAAATCCATCAAGAATTCAGCAATAGTGTCCTCTGCGATCCCTTCTTCAAATTGAACAAAAAACTGATTACTGTGGAATACAATAGGATCGCTAAATTCATCTTCTTCATTTGCGTATGTATTAAACGAATCCGACACTAAAGGAATAAATCCCACAACCGTACAGAAAAAAGAAACGCTCCAGAAACTCTTCATCGTGATTATAGCTTTTTACTAATAATTAAGCATGACTTAATTCATAACGAACGAAGTCCGATAAATATATAAGTCAATTTTACCAAAAGTGTGACATTTTGAAAATAATCCTGTTTTTAACCGTCACACTTTTATCATCGGTTGATTATAAGTGCAAAAGAATGAATCAACAATGCATTTAATTTTGTCATATTCAGATAGAGTCCTATTTTTAGCTTATTCTTACATACAGGATGACACCAAAACAAGAATGACAATACTGGATGCGCCAAACAAGAATTTTGGACTTGACACCAAAGAATTCGATCGGCTAGTTGAAGCATTGAAAAGAGGTAATACAGATCTTTTTAAATCTATTTTTCAGAATCATTTTAGGGATTGCGTGTCCTATATTCAACGAAAATATTCAGCCACTTATGATGATGCCTATGATGCTTCCATGACCACGATCTTGGTTTTCAGAAAACGATTAGTTGAAGATAAAATAGCTTACGGAAATTTACGATTCCTTTTTACCAAGATGGCCAGCCAGCATTATATTAAAGCTGCTAAAAGCGTTAGCACAGCATCCATAGACAATGTAGAAATTTCTGACTCCGAGGAAGATGGTATCCATGATGAAGATATTCAAAAACTTTCTTTGGCATGGAATCGACTAGATGATGCCTGTAAGGAACTACTCCAGATGAATTATTACGGAGGAATGAAACTTGCAGAAATAGCCCTACAACTTAATAAGTCGGCCACGGCTATACGGAAACAGAAGGAACGTTGTAAATCAAAACTAATTAACTTATTTCATAATTAGAGTTAACTGAAAACTACCATGAAATCATTTTATGAAAAATATCAAAATGCTTCAGAAGAAACAAAAGATGCCCTACTAAACCGGGCAGTAAATAAAATGTTGGACAAACAGCTGCAATCGGAAATTGAAGTTGGGTTATCTGCAGATCAACCAATTTCGATCACTAAAAAGGAGCCTTTTGCCAGAAGAAGGTGGTTGCGAATAGTTATCGCAGCGGCGGCATCTATCGCTGTTTTGATAGTGGCTTATATCAATTTATCCGATACCGGTGACATTACAGTTTTGACCTCCAAATATCTCTCTGAAGATTTGCCCACTCATCCGGGGGTTGAAAAAGGAGCTGGTGAACAGGCTACCAAAATTAGAAATGATGCCATCAAAGCATTCAATGATCAGAACTATACCTTATCAGGAAATTTATTCAAACAAATTTCTAAAAAAGGGGAAGAAGATAATTATTATCTAGCTTTATCTTCCTTATATGCTGGCCAATATTCCGAAGCTATACAAGTACTTCAAAAAAACTTGCAAAATCCAAATTCCAAATATGTGCAAGAAATGAATTGGTATTTAGCATCTGCCTTTATTTTAAATGACAATAAAGAGCAAGCCACCCAGCAATTAGAGCAAATAAATCCCGGTAATTGGAATTATGATAAAGCACAAAAACTCTTGCGCAAGCTTTCAAAACAATAGGGATCATTTCAAGCTTAAGTGTACAAGCATTTATAATTTAAAAGTTTATAAGAATTAGTCTTAAGTAATACTCAAGTACGTAATCCAGACATGGCCGCCAATCAAAATATACCAACAGCCCTAAGGCACTTAAATCCACTGCTTATTGATGAATTAATGGAGGTCGCCATTGAAAAGGACATTCCGGATAAAACAGAAATATTAAGAGAAGGTCAATACGTTAAAGTTATTCCGATCGTCCTGGATGGTTTAGTAAAGGTATTCTCCAGATACGATGACAAAGAATTGTTGTTGTATTATATTCGACCTAACGAAAGCTGTATTATGTCCTTTTCAGCTAGTATGAAGAATGAACCTAGCAAAGTATTTGCCATGACTGAAGGAGCGACTAAAGCCCTTTTAATTCCAACCGATAGAGTAGACCACTGGATTAAAAAATATCCAGGATTTAATACTTTGTTTTATCAGCAATACAATCTGAGGTATAGTGAATTATTAGAAACAATCAGTCAAGTATTATTTAATAAAATGGATAGGAGGCTTTTTGATTACTTGCAGGAGAAAGTAAATATTACCGGAAACAATCCGTTGAAAATTTCTCATCGTCAAATAGCCAATGATTTGGGTACTGCACGGGAAGTGGTCAGCCGGGTGATGAAAAAACTAGAGACTGAGGGAAAAGTAAAGCAACACCCGAATAATATTGAAATTTTATAGTGGTGACTTTAGTCACTGCACAGCGGCTTGAGGATCTTTAATTTTGTTGGTATAAGAAAAAGGATCATTTATGAGATCCACAGATTTTAAAAAATTATACAACATAAAATGAAAAAAATGAAAAAAAACATGGGATCAGCAGATAGAGTTATCCGGGTGATAATCGCTGCAGTAATAGCCGCTCTTTATTTCACCAATGTAATTACCGGAACGGTGGGCATCGTCTTAATGGTGTTAGCAGGGGTATTTGTTTTAACAAGTTTAGTAAGTTTCTGTCCACTGTATGCTCCATTTGGTATCAACTCCTGCCCATTAAAAGATAAAGCAATGAATTGAGTAAAAATTAAGTGGTTTTTTTAATAAGATCACTGTGGGTGTTTAAATTGGTTCAATAGCGGCTTGAAATTGGTTCTTCAAGCCGCTAAATTTTTTAGCACCCATAGCATCGTATCATAAAATATGGACTATACTATTTCATGTAAGGATTTGATCATATATTATTACATCAATATTAACGAATCATTTTTTCTAATTTTATAAAAAAACAACCAAAGCTTGAACACCTCGCTAAAATGAACAAATTTATTTACTTATGTCTTCTTGCAATTTGTTTTATAATGGTAAGCTGTAGCGTAGAATACCAACCCAACCTGTCTTCATTTAATATTGAAGATGGATTTGAGATATCACTTGTCGCTCAGGAACCGCTGATTTTTGACCCGGTTGATTTGGAATTTAATGAAAAAGGGGAAGCCTTGGTTCTTGAAATGCCAGGATATCCTCTTGAGGGTGAGTCGAGTAGAATTGTTTTATTAGAAGACAAAGACCAAAATGGTACTTTTGATCATAGAATAGTTTTTGCTGATAACTTACGACTTGCTTCTTCGATTTTGCCTTACAGACAAGGAATTTTAGTTGCTGCACCACCCTACTTATTGCATTTAAAAGATTTGGATAATGATAGTAAAGCAGACCAAATAGACACCTTGATGGGTGGATTTAGCGAAGGGAACTTACAACATAATTTTAATGGACTGACCTATAGTATAGATAACTGGATTTATGCCGCAAATGGAGGTAATTCAGGAAAACCTTTTTGGTGGGGTGATACTTCTTCTGTTATAAATCTTCATGGTGAGGATCTTAGATTTCACTTAGAAAACAAAATCATGCAAAGAATAGGCAATTCCTCTGGAGGATTTGAACTAGCCATGGATGAATGGGGACGATTATTCGAAACGCATAATTTGGAACACGTTTCCATGTTGGTTTTCCCAGGTTATTATATTGATCACCCGGTATGGAAAGATCCCAATACTCTCATAAATATTTCTGATCATGATGAAAATGGATTGGCCAGGATATTTCCAATTGGTGAACAGGAGTCCAGGGTGAATCATCCGGAACAATCTGGTTATTTTTCAGGAGCTTGCGGTATAACCTATTATGGAGGAAACACTTTTGGTCCAGCATACGATCGCACTCTTTGGGTAAATGATGTGGTTTTGAATCTTATTCATGTGGATAAATTAAATGAACAGGCAAGTAAATTTGAAGCCCAACGCCAAGTTGAACATAGAGAATTTCTAGCCAGTACGGATCGCTCTTTTCGCCCCGTGAACATGACTGTAGGTCCAGATGGTCATTTATATGTAGTCGATATGTACCGGGATGTGATCGAGCATCCGGAATGGATACCCGATGAAATGGAAGCAGAATTAGACCTGGATGCAGGTAAGGATAAAGGGCGTTTATATAAAATCTACCGATCAGACTCCTATAAAGAAACATTTGACAAAGAACACTTTACTACTACTGAAAAATGCATCAAAAGTTTAAGCCACCCGAATCAATGGACTCGAACTACAGCACACAGATTATTATTGGAATCTGCGTTAAAAGAAAAAGAATTCGATTTGCTTCACCAGGCGACTTTGGATGAGAATGCATTTGCTCGCCTACACAGCCGTTGGGTCCTAAATTCCCTTCAAAAGTTGACCGAGGATGAGATTCTACAGGCTCTTCAGGATAAATCAGCTGGAAATTTAGAAAACGCGTTGATCATGGCAGAGGAAATAATCAATAATTCAGATCAAATAGTAAACAAGATTATAGCCTTATTAATTGATCAAGACCAACGTGTCCGAATGCAATCCGCATTGGCTTTAAGTAAGTTGAGTAAACAGAAATTCAGATTATACCAGGAACAAATATTACTGGGAATTTTACAATCAATGGATCTTCCCTTCGATCAGTGGAATGCATCAGCCTCAGCACTAGCAATGAAATATGCACCAGACCGGTTATTCCAAATGGTTACTAATTCTACCCAAACGGCTGGAAAAAATGAATTGCTCCCAGCCCTAGCTTATGCTTGTGGAAAAAATGTAGACAAAGCGATCACCATTTTAAAATCACTAGATGATCCTCAGCTACCAGAAAATTTGAAATGTAAATGTATAGCTGCTTTGGAGCAAACCATAGATTCTGATATTTATTCAAAGAGATTATTACCATATATAGAAAATTTGGAGAAAGAATCCGGCCCAGAATTAATCGCTGAGTTGACTGCTATCCGAAAAAAAATAAATCTTCCAAATTCTCCTGAATTTGGCCGGTTGAGTAAATCCGCCTTGAAGAAAGTTTTGGATAACTTACTCACTGATCCGGTTCGGTTAGAGCAGTTTTCATTAATTGAGTATTTGCCTTATCAGGACAAGTCGGAGATATTGTTCCAGTGCTTGGAGCAAACTCAGCCTTTAACTATACAGCAAAAAGCCCTAGAGCAATTAAATGCCGTAACAAATCCGGAAATTGGAAGCAGACTCGTTCAATTGTGGCCATCACTCGGCCCCCAAATCAGAAAGAATGCCAGTGATATTCTATTGTTCAATAGGGCCTACCATGATGCGCTATTAACTGGACTTGAAAGTGGTAATATAAATATCGGTGAAATGAACTTTGATCTGGAAAGAAGAAGAACTTTACTATGGTGGACAGATAATGAGGATACCAAGCGGAGGGCCATTGCGTTATTTTCTGACGCCGGTGTTTCAACTCGAAAAGAGGCCATGCATAAAATGGAAGCAGCAATAGAATTGACTGGATCTTCTAAAACAGGCCATCAGGTATTTGAACGAATTTGTGCTACATGTCATCAATTTGGCAATATGGGACACCAAGTTGGACCTAACCTAACAGAAATCAGTAGAAAAAGTAAAGCAACGTTGATGCACGATATCCTGGATCCGAATGCAGCGGTCGAGACCAAATATATCAGCCATAAAATTGAAACCTTTACTGGGGCCATTCATATCGGAATCATTGAATCTGAATCAAACCGAAGTGTCCATCTTAAAAAAACAGGTGGAGAATTACTAATTATCAATAAATCTGAAATAAAGGATTTTAAAGCTCTTGGAAGCTCCTTAATGATGGAAGGCTTAGAAAATAGCATGACTCATCAAGATTTAGCTGATTTATTAGCTTTTTTACAAAAGGATATATAAGTACCGTCGATATAATTTCAGGTCTTTTGAAGGAATCAAATCCCTTTCGCCAGTCTGCTTGCCATCTAAAACCGGAATCACTCCTGAAATATTAAAGTTCAACCATATCAGATACCTCTAGATTCAATAACATTATAGATAAAATTTAACTTAATACAATTTTCCCATTATTTTCATCCCTATGATTGAACGAATACCTATACATTCTCACTATTCAATCTCCAGAATCATCAAAGGGGGATGGCATCTGGCTGGGGGTCATGGTGTAGTGGATGAAGCACAGGCTATTGAAGACATGCGTGCTTTTGTTGAAGCGGGTATAACTACGTTTGATTGCGCTGATATTTATACGGGCGTAGAGGTACTCATCGGTAAGTTTCTCAAGAAGTATAAAAAAGCTTTTATTTCCGCTGATTTACCACCAGTACAAATTCATACCAAATACGTTCCTGATATTGATGCCCTGGCTACTCTCTCTCCTGATGACACCACAGCCATTATCGACCGTTCTCTTCAACGTCTCGGCGTCGAAAGTCTTGATCTGGTTCAATTTGCCTGGTGGGATTATAATATCCACGGATATGTGGAAGCAGCATTACAACTTACCAAACTAAAAGATGCAGGCAAGATCCGAAATATTGGTGTGACTAATTTTGATAGCCAGCATCTGATGGAGCTACTCGATGCTGGTGTACCTATTGCAATGAATCAAGTGCAATACTCCATACTAGATCGTAGAGTGGAGAATGATCTTACTCCAATCGCTAAAAAATTCAACATCCCGTTCCTCTGTTACGGGTCGGTTGCAGGTGGTTTTCTGAGTGACCGATATTTAAATAGTCCGGATCCTCCTGAACCGCTCGAAAATAGATCGTTAACCAAGTATCGATTAATTATCGAAGAATTTGGTGGATACAGTCTATTCCAAGAAGTGTTAGAGTTGCTTAGATCGATCGCGAATCCATATCAAGTGGATATCGCTGAAGTGGCCATGCGATATATACTTCAAAAACCCATGGTAGCGGGGATCATTGTTGGGGCCAGAAATACACATCATCTAAAAAAACTAAGCCGACTGGGTAATTTCAAACTGAATGAAAATGATCTAAACAAGATCCAAAATTTAATCAGTCGTTCAATAGGACCACTAGGACCTTTTTACGCATTGGAGAGAGATAAAAACGGAAAGCACGGGTCCATTATGAAATACAACTTAAACACAGAAAATGAATGAAAAAGACACCTGTTAGCAGTATACCTCAATCCGAGCGCATTTTTTGTAACCTCACCCTAATGTTAATGGTTATCTTTGAAAACCTATTTTAATTATGAGTGATAGAAGAGTTGAGCATTACTAAGGATTATGAAGTCGAATTAATCATGAACAAATAATTGCATGGAAGATCAAAAAGATTTAAAGGACGATCAATTTGAACTATATGATTTGAATATTGTGGTAGAAAAAATTGATGGGCATTGCACATGTAATATGCGTGTTGGTGATCAATTTAGTCTTAAAGGGGGCAAGCTATCGATGCCTGATGGGACTGATTTCTGCCTGTATGCCCTTCAATCTTCCATTCCTCTACTTCCTGCCAAACAACGGAAAAATCATCCAGCAGACTGGATGGAAACTGATTCCCATATTATGTGCCCTGACCCCGCTTGTGGATTGGTTATGCGTATTGATCGAATTGCGACACGTGTTCTAAACCATGATGATGTAAGCCCCATATCCTGGGATTCAATTGAATAGGACCAGCCTGATAAAATAAGCTGATCGCTTTAATAACCACTACGAGATGAAGTTCTATTTTATATTACAATTTAAAATGCTATCCAGGAAGTTAAAGGACTTTGGATTAAATCCCTGGCTCGCTTATTTGCTCATCTTGATCCTTTTTATAGGCCTGTCAATATATCTATTTTATAAAACTGAATATGCTCCATATATTTACTTGCTAATAGGACTTTCCTTCGTGATGAGGCTTAGCAAACAAACCAGGAATGAGTTTTTGAAAAATACCTTCTCAAAAGCCAATTACAGCCGTATTAAAATTATCGAGAATCTATTAATCGCTATTCCATTTTGTATTTATTTATCAATTGAAAGCTATCATCTAATCGCTGGTTTTCTATTCATTGCTTCCATTGGTTTAGGCCTTGTACACTTTAAGAAGGTCTATAGCTATAGCCTGCCTACTCCCTTCTCCAGGCATCCCTTTGAGTTTCCAGTAGGTTTTCGAAAATCCTATCCGTTGTATATTATCGCCTATTTCCTTACCGTTATGGCAATAATAGTTGGAAATTTCAATTTGGGTTTATTTGCATTGGTGCTCGTTCCGTTAGTTTGTCTCTCCTTTTACTCAACACCTGAAAACGAATTTTTTGTTTGGATTTATTCTTCAACACCACAGCAGTTTTTACAAAGTAAAATTAAAGTCGCCCTGCTATACACGACTCTACTGAGCCTACCCATTGTAGTTGCCCTGGGTTTTTATTATCTGCAAAATATTCATTTGGTCCTTTTAATCCTGGGCTTGGGACTTCTCTATGTAATTGTGGTCCTATTGGCTAAGTATGTTGCCTTTCCCAATGAGATAAATTTGCCCCAAAGTATTTTAATAGCGCTCGCCATATTCTTCCCACCATTACTTTTGGCTTTACTACCCT
>JAHEJC010000258.1 GCA_024639065.1 Lewinellaceae bacterium
ACAAAATAGGTATAGGACCAGATTGATTTCAGATAATACCTTATCCTACAACAAAGAATTTGGAGAACATGAGTTGAATCTTCTGGCTGGTGCTACATTTCAAACAAGGACGACCGAAAACAGTGTAATCCGTGGTAATGGGTTCACCAATGATCGGTTGAAAAATTTGCAGGGAGCGACTGCTATTTCAGATTTTGAAGAAATCAATTTTGAAAAAAATAAGATGGGTTATTTTGCCAGAGTCAATTATGTATTTTCAAATAAGTATTTGCTGAACGCATCATTCAGAAGGGATGGAAGTTCTGTTTTCGGCATAGACTCAAAATGGGGTAATTTCCCCGCAATTTCTTTAGGTTGGAATGCACACAATGAAGACTTCATAGGTGGCAATTTTGTGAGCAGGTTAAAGTTCAGGGTTAGTTACGGGCTTACAGGGAATGAGAATTTTAGTGTAGGTGACGATATTATCAATAACTATCCTTACTTGTCTTTATTGAACAATACCAATGCGGTGGTAGGAGGTAGTATCGTTCCTGGTGTTTCTGCCCGTAATATTGCCAATGCGATGTTGCAGTGGGAAGCCTCCAAGGAATTCAACCCTGGGATAGATTTCGGATTCTTGGATAACAGGATAACGGGATCATTGGATTATTATCTAAGGACTAGTGATAAGTTGCTTTTGGAAAATCCCGTTTCATACATTACCGGATTTAGCAGTGGTATTGTGAATCTAGGTGAAGTAGAGAATTCTGGGGTCGAGCTAGAATTAAGGACCAGAAATGTCAGAAGTAAACAATTCAACTGGACCACCACCTTAATTGCTTCGACCAATAAAAATGAATTGCTCAATTTCGGGGAATCCAACGGTGCTTTACTGGAAGATGGCTACGGAAGAAATTCACAGTGGATAAACCTGGTGGGCCACCCGATTTCATCTTTCTATGGCTATATTGTAGATAGGGAAGTACCTCTTGAATATATCAACACACCCTACCACCCTATCAATAGTTCTGTTGAAGATGTAATCGTCAAGGATCTGAATGGTGATGGTATAATCACGGATGAGGACAAGGCCATCTTAGGTGACCCATATCCGGATTTGATTTGGAGTTTTACCAATGAATTTTCATTTGGAAATTTTGATTTTTCCTTTATGCTCCAGGGTAGCGAAGGTGCTGAAGTGAAGAATGTTGGGGATCAATATTTCTTCAATTGGTTTGGACAAAGAACAGTTAATCCACAATCGGTAATTGACGATGGGCTTGCACCACATATCTCTTTCATTCAGGAGAAGGTATTGACCAATGAAATTGTTCAAAGCGCACGATATTTTTCATTGAGGAACGTTAACATTGGGTATAACTTCTCAAGTGATCAATTATCCAACGTAGGGATGGAAAGCTTAAGAGTTTATCTATCAGGGCAGAATCTAATCTATAATACTTCTGATGATTACCATGGTTTCAATCCGGAATTTATTGATGATGACAATCCAAGAAAATATGGAGAACAAAGAGCTGGAACACCTTTGTTCCGAACGGTGACTTTTGGTTTGAACGTTAATTTTTAATTTAAAAAATCGACAATAATGAAGTACTTTAAATATATCATTCTTGCAACAATAGGATCTGTTTTCTATTCTTGTGATACAGATGAATTTTTGAATCCATTACCCGATTCATCCATTGTTCTGGATGCCTTTTACGAGACTGATAATGATGTCTTAGCAGGAATAATCGGGATATATGACGCCATACAAGGGGTCAATGAAAATACGACTACTAATATTAATAACGCAAACAGGGGTGTGCAGTTTGAATATCTTTTAGTTGAGCATCGATCCGACAATACAAGGTCCGCTACACTTGAAGGTTCGAAAGCAGACTTCCACAGGTATTTGGTTGAGCCAAACAATGTGCAATCCGAGGATTATTATCAATCAATGTATGAGGTTATTTTCAGGGCAAATAATATGTTGAATTTTATAGATGTTGCAGATGAAGGCAATCAGGCAAGATATTCAGCCGAAGCTAAGTTTTTAAGAGCCTATGCATATTTTAATCTCGTTAGGTTGTTTGGAGATGTGCCTTTGGTTACCTCAGTTGTTGGCCCTTCTGATAGTGAATTACTTTTTACAAGGGTACCTACAAGTCAGATATATCAGCAAATTGTCTCAGATTTACAGGAAGCCATCAACAATCTTGACAATACCTATAAATCAAGGGCTTCGCAAGCAGCTGCACAAGGAATTCTTGCAAAAGTATATTTAACCCAGGAGGAACGCAACTATGCTTTGGCTCAGCAACTTTGTGAGGCTATAATCAACAGTGGAGAATTTGCTTTACAAGACAACTATAGTGATGTCTTTTATGATGAACTGAATGACGAAATTATCTTCGCTATAGAATACCAAGCAGGTAATACCCAGGAGAGTCAAAGTTTTTCATCAGAATTTACATCAGCAATCCGCCAGGGCCGGGAAGACGGTCTCAACATAATAGACAATCTTTCTCTGATCGCGGATTTCACCGTTTATGGTGGCAATAGAACTGCTGCCTCTTATATAACCATTGGCACTTCAAATGAATGTATTAAATTTTTACCTGAGGGATCTGATATCACATCTATCCCACCTACCTACGGCTCTAATGCTCGTGATGCAGGAAATGATTGGATTATATTGAGATATGCAGATGTATTGCTGATGCATTCGGAAGCAATCTTAGGAGGAAGAACGGAAACTTCAACTGGTAATGGTATAGATTCCTATATGGCGGTGAAGGTAAGAGCAGGATTTGATCCAGTTGTTGACAGGCCTTCATCACTTACTAAAGATGCGTTGCTTGTTGAAAGGCGGGTAGAATTCGCATATGAAAATCAACGTTTTTTTGATTTAGTGAGATTCGAGGTCGCTGATCCAGTATTAAGTGCACACGCCGCCGAAATGGGATATGGCAGCTATGATGCCAGAAAACTATTGTTGCCTATACCTGCCAGGGAAATTAATTTAAGTGATGGGCTTTTAACACAAAACCCTGGTTATTAATTCGCAAATTCTAAAATTATAAGGAATGAAAAATAAAAATAAACTTTTTCGCATTGCAGCTAATTCAACCATTTGCTTATTAATAGCATTATTGGTAGTTAGTTGTGAAAAAGCCTTTGAATTTGACTTGCCAGATGCAAATTCAAAAGAAGATACAGTCTTTCCAACTTCCAATTTTTCTTATGCTTCCACTTTGGAAGATTTTAAGACAGTAAAATTTACCAATCTATCAACGGAAGGGACCATATTTCAATGGGATTTTGGAGGTGGAAATACCTCAACAGAACAAGACCCACTATTTACATTTGAAGCTGGGGAAGGTACCTATCCAGTAACGCTAACCACTAGTGATGCCAATGGAGTTTCAGGCACTGTCACAAAAGATGTTTTAGTTGTTGAAGGGCCATTTCAGCCCATCATTTTGGAACCAGGATTTGAAGACGGCACACTTCCTGATGGATCTGGAGATGGACGGGATTCTTGGAGAAAAAGTGAACTAGGAGGAGTTATTCAGATTACAGGTAGTCCAGTAACTTTTGGATCTCAAGGAGCAAAGTTGCCTAATGACCAAACTCGTATAGGTTATCAGGAGTTTGCTGTAGAAGCCAATACCAATTATGATCTGGGATTTTGGTACACCCTGGTAAGTGATCCAACTGATCCGTGGTTAACTGTTTCTATAGTAGGGGTAACAGAGTTTGGACCTATCGAAACTACAGAAGCCGCTATAAATGGTACAATTGCGTCAATTACTGTTAGTGATATATCTGATCCTGATCTTTATTTAGAAGAAAAATTAACTTTTAATTCAGGGAACAATAATATCATTGCCATTTATTTCTATAATGGACCCGTAGAGGCAAGGTTAGATAATTTCACCATTGATGTAGGAGCAGAAGGTGCTGTTCCTCCTTCAGTCGGATTTGATATCGCACAAAGTGAGACAAATTATCTTGAATATAGTTTTACCAATACTTCCACCGGAGCTGTTAGTTATGAGTGGGGTTTTGGTGATGGAAATATATCAATGGAAGAGTCTCCTACCCATGTATATAATGTAGCCAGTGAATATGATGTTACGCTTACCGCCACTAATGATGTAGGATTGTCCTCTTCACTAACCAGGACAATTAATATCCAGGCACCCGTAACAGTTGATTGTACTTGGGAGATAGATCCGGAAGATTATCGTACGGTCCATTTTACGGATGCTTCTATAGGGGCAGAATCTCTCTTGTGGGAATTCGGAGATGGATTTCAATTTACAGGAATGAGCGCTTCACACACTTACCGGGAAGATGGTATTTATACTGTAACCTTGACGGCCACGAGTATAACGGGCCTTCAAGATTCGAAGAGTTTTGATGTTACCATTTCACAGGGCTTCATAGCATCTATTAAGGAATCTGGTTTTGAAGATAATGATCCGACCGCTGAGGCATGTGGTTCTGGATTAGATGGTCGTGATTGTTGGAGAAATAGCGCACTGGGTGGTGTTATACAGATAACATCAAGTCCAGTAAATAGTGGATCTCAAGCGGCTAAACTACCTAGTGATGGTTCTCGTATAGGATATCAAAGAGTTATGGTGGAGCCTAATATGCAATATACAGTCTCTTTCTTTTACACGATGAAAACCAGTCCTGAGGGAAGTTTGACTGTGTCTGTTTTAGATGGTTCTACTTTGAATGATATATCTGAAGTACCTGGAGCTACGCTCGCCTCAAAGACAGTAAATGATCAGACGGATGCCAATGCTTATGTCTTAGAAAGTGTAACTTTCAATTCAGGAGCCAGATCAGAGGTAGCCATCTTCTTCAATAATGTAGGAGTAGAATGTAGAGTAGACGATTTTTCAATAGAAGTTTCAGAATCACCTATGATCGCAGAAGCTGGATTTGAGGACAACTCCTTGGCTGATGGCACAGGTGACGGTCGAGACTCCTGGAGAAATAGTTTAGGAGGTGTCATCCAGATTACCTCAAGTCCGGTAAACAGCGGTTCTCAAGCCGCCAAGTTACCAAGTGATGGTTCTCGTGTTGGATTACAAGAAATTCAAGTGGCACCGTTTACCCAGTATGACCTCACTTTCTATTACACAATGAAAACGGATCCTGCAGGAAGTTTAACTGTGGCTGTCTTGGATGAAACTGCTTCTACTCTGACAGATCTGTCCCAGGTGGCTGGAGCTACGATAAATTCAATTTCTGTAAATGATCAGACTGATGCCAATGCTTATATCAAGGAAACCCTGACTTTCAATTCAGGAAATAATTCAACGGTATCTATCTTCTTTAATAATGAAGGGGTAGAATGTAGAGTAGATGATTTCTCCTTAGCTCTTTCAGAAGCCTTCATGCCTATGGTACTTGAACCTAGCTTTGAGGATAATTCCTTACCTGATGGTACAGGTGATGGTCGTGATTCATGGAGAAATAGTCTAGGTGGGGTCATCCAGATCACGTCTAGTCCGGTAGTCAGTGGGTCTCAAGCGGCTAAGTTGCCAAGTGATGGTTCTCGTGTTGGATTACAAGAAATTCAAGTAGAAGCTAACACGAATTATCGGGTTGCCTTTTTCTACACAATGAAAACTGATCCTGCAGGTAGTTTAACGGTGTCTATTTTAGATGGCACTGGTGCTACATTGACAGATCTGTCTCAAGTGCCTGGAGCTACGATTATTTCTGTTACCGTAAATGATCAGACGAATGCTGATGCTTATATCATGGAAACTTTAGAATTCAATTCAGGAAGTAATACAGCTATATCTATATTCTTCAACAACGAAGGGGTAGAATGTCGATTAGACGATTTTTCAATTACTACGCTTTAATTAATTTTTCACAAGGTGACTTAAAATAAAGTCACCTTGTGAATTTTAATTCACAAAACCAGATTAATGACTAAACAGTTTTTTAAAATCAAAATCCTTTCATACCAACGGTTCGGAGTGGGAGGTGTAATTTTCTTTTTTGGTTTGGTATTATTCACTGTCGGCTGTTCAAAAACTAATGGCGAGGTAATTCAAAACCCAAATCCTGTTGAAGAAGAGCCAATTGTTGAAGAAGAGCCATCTGATCAAAAAGTGGAAGGAGTCGATTATTTTTTGCCGCATATTGATCTAAGCCATTGGAAAGTAACACTTCCTATAGGAAGACCTACTGAGATAGAACCACCGGAAATCCTTGATTATGCTAATATGGATATTCTTAAGGAGTTCATGTACAATGATTCTATCGATGGTTCACTGGTATTTTATACCTATCCAGGAGCCTCTACTGCCAATTCCTCTTATTCCAGAACAGAGCTAAGAGAGCAAATGGTCCCTGGGAGCAATACGACCAACTGGACTTTTGCTGAGGGAGGAAGGATGAAAGGGACACTTAAAATGGATGAAATCAGTATTGCCAGTGATGGAAAAAATCATAGGACCATCATCATGCAGATACATGGTAGATTGACCAATCAACAACGGGATCTGATAGGTGAAGACGACAACAATGCTCCTCCAGTCCTAAAAATATATTGGGCTCATAATAAAGTAAGAGTTATCAGAAAGGTACTAAAAGATGTGAATGTTTCGAATATCGATATTTTAAAAACCAGTGCATGGACGGATGAAGCCCAATGGCTTGGTGATCCTGTTGGATTTGAGAAATTTACTTTGGAAATTATAGCTTCAGAAGGTAGATTGGAGGTCATTCTCAATGACAAAGATTCTGTTGTATATGATGACATCCATATGCAAAAATGGGGAGTTTTTGAAAACTATTTCAAAGCAGGCAATTACCTCGCTTCAAAGGATGAAGGGTCTTTTGCCAAAGTGAAATACTACGATCTGGAAGTCTCTCATTGATTAATAATTAAGAGTTAGCATAAAATGTGGCTTGTTATCGGGGAGCAATCCCCGGTAACCAATTTTGAAGAATGGGAATTTCCAAAAACTTACTATGAATAAATTTTTCATCTCTTTTACTATAAATTGCAATGGTAAATAAAATTGATAATCTTAAATATATATTTGGTTTTCTAGTTCTTGTAATTTTCCTAATATCAAGCAGTTGCTCTGAAGCTTCTAAAAAGGACGATACGACACAAAACAAAAGCACCACTTATCCTAGTGATATCATGCCAATATTTGAACATTATAAGCTGATATTAGGCAATGGTTCTAATGTTGGTCATCCTATCGATTACAATCAAAGCGATTTTTTCTTTGCGACAAATGATGGTACAGATGATTGGGTTGTATACAAAACACCCAATGCTGGAAACACACATGGGACATCTAATAATACAAGAACTGAATTGGCACAAGCCAAAAAATGGTCTGCAATGTCGGAGGCAAAGATGTCTGCTACCTGCAAGGTTATGAATGTTTCATCGACAGGAGATGCTAGTGTTGCAGCTTCATATTCTGTTGTAATTGGGCAGATCCATAGTGCCGATGGACATGAGAATGAACCACTCAAAATCTTTTATAAAAAGTTTCCAGGACATAAAAAAGGCTCGATTTTCTGGAATTATGAAATCAATACAGCTGGAGATGACAATTCTGGCAGATGGGATTTTTCTTATCCTGTGTGGGGTTATGATATGTCAGTGATTGGAGAATCACCCACTGATTTCCCCTCGGAGCCTGAAGATGGAATAGAATTGGGAGAAGAATTGACTTATGAAGTTGTAGTAAATAATGGCATAATGACCGTAAAATTCATGAGCGAAGGGCATGAAACCAAAGAATTTACAAAAAACTTAATTCAATCAGAATATTCGACCAAGGCTGATATCCCGGAACAAGTACAGAATTTATTTGTACCCATAGGTCAGGACGGCGTGGAGCGAGAAAACGCTTATGCTGGAGAAGGCCTATTTTTCAAGCAAGGTTGTTACAATCAAACGAATGGAAAAGATCCTATCGTCAATAAAGTATGGTGTGCTGGTGCTGAAACCCACGAAGGGAATATTCAGAAGCAATATGCAGATGGAAATTACGCTGAAGTTTGGTTTAAAGAATCAAGTATTCGAGTTCCAGATGATGCGGTATCAAACGAAGGATATTTTAGTGCCAACGATGGCTTAAGTAATAAATCGGTTTACCCTCATGAAGTCATTCCTTTTATGGATAAGTTTAAAATCTTATTGGGGGACGGAACGAGTGCTGAAGACCTGGTTGAGTTTGAGCATGAAGATTTTTTCTATACAGTAATTGACGGAACCATGCGTTGGGTGGTCTATAAAACACCAAATTCCGGGGTTACATCTAAGAACTCCAGTAATACAAGGACAGAGTTACATGAAAAAAGAGAGTGGACACCTGAACAAGGTGGAAAACTGACTGGTTCGCTGAAAGTCATGCATGTTTCCACTTCTGGCGATGCCAGGGTAGCGGCTTCTTTCTCAACGGTTGTTGGACAAATTCATAGTGGGGAAGGACATGAAAACGAGCCGTGTAAGATATTTTATAAGAAATTCCCTGGCCACAAAAAAGGTTCTGTTTTTTGGAATTATGAAATCAACACAGCCGGAGATGACAACTCAGGAAGATGGGATTACTCTTCTACTGTATGGGGTTATGATATGTCCGTTGTGGGTTCAAGCCCTACAGATTCTCCGCCGGAACCTGAAGACGGTATTGAGCTAGGTGAAGAATTTAGTTACGAGATCAATGTTTATAAAGGAATTATGTACTTAACATTTAAAAGTGAAGGCCATGAGACCAAAACCTTTACTAAAGACCTGATACAATCTGAGTACACAACAACGTCTGATATTCCTGTTCAAACTCAAAAATTATTTGTACCAATTGGTCAGGATGGTGTGGAAAGGGAAAATGGGTATGCCGGAGAATTGGGTTATTTTAAACAGGGTGCTTATAATCAAACGAATGGAAAAGATCCAGAAACAAATATGGTATGGTGTGCAGGTGCTGAAACTTTTGGAGGGGACATAACGAAGCAATATGAAAATGGAAGTTACACAGAAATTTGGTTTAAAGAAGCAAGTGTTGGAGCCGGTACAGCTCCGAAGAAATAAAGAAATTTGACTTGTTGTGCAAAGCTTTTATTATAAAGTTCTCAATTTATTGAACCGATTAAAAACAATAGGTTAACACTTTTTTACAACATGCTAAATTTTAGAAAAAATAAATAATAAAGTTAAAAAGTAGGTAATGATAAGAAATAGTGAAAAATACATTCTGACGGATAAGATGGAATGGGAAGTACTTGGAGGAGGAGTTTCAAGAAAGTTTTTGGGATATGACAACCAAATCATGATGGTATTGGTCAAATTCGAAAAAGGAG
>JAHEJC010000024.1 GCA_024639065.1 Lewinellaceae bacterium
TTGTTTATCAAGGAGGTATTTATACTGCCATTGGTACGGATACGGTTGCTAACTGTTTTGATAAGAGGATCTTGGAAGTTGGTTGGGAGTGTTGCAATATCATAGATGGAGGATTGATTATGAGTGATGAAGAAGGATGTAGTAGTTATGACGCAGAAGTCATCGAGAGTATTATTGATCCATTTGGGGGCAGTGGTGCACCATTAGAATTCATTTGGATGAAGACCACGGATCCTTCACTTCCGATCATGCAATGGACTCCAATATTTGATGCTACTCAGGCATCCTATGATCCGGGTATAATTACAGAAACTACTTATTTTGTCAGATGCGCCAGAAGACAAAGTTGTATTGAATATCTGGAAAGTAATGCAGTTGTCAAACGAATTTCACGCACTTCAGCAATCTCAGATTCAATAAGTATATTGGATGAATCAGTTTGTGATGCTGAGGATGGCAGATTGATTATACCGGTTAGTAATCATAATTTTGGTCCTTATTTTGTCAAGATAACTTTCAATGGAAATCAAGAGATGTTCTATGGACAGTTCGTTGATAGCGTGATCGTGATCAAGAACCTAAAACCAGGGACTTATACGGATCTAATAATCAGAAATGCGCGAGGTTGTTTATCTGATGTCATTGAAGGTCCATTTGTAATTGAAGAATTTGATTGCACATCCGTATTGGGGACAAATACGAATGTCACCTTGTATCCCAATCCTGCGACTAAAATCATTAATGTAGACTATGAGCCTACAATGGGTGATAAGTTAGTCACTCTGGAAGTTGTGGATATGACTGGTATTGTGATTACCCATATCAAGCGTGATGTGAGTAAATTGAGCAAAGTTACTGAGCGAATTAATGTAGAAAATGTAAGAAGTGGAATGTATTACATTAGAATAATTAAAAGGGATTCAATCAAGTACATTCCTGTAGAAATTGTAAACTAAGCAATTGAGGAAATTAAAAAGGGCTAACTCTCCGGAGTTTAGCCCTTTTTTTATGCGCATTTTTCAGATGATATTTATTTGGCATCTATTTTGATACTTACTACTATGATTAATTAACTGTGTATAGATATGAAGTGTAGTCATATTTCATTGGAGTTTGGGATATGGCTTACTTCTATCGCTGATCCCATAATTTTCAGACTCATATTGAAAAATAAGAAAACAGCGATGTATAAAAATAAGGTTAAGCCTATAATTATATTTAAAAAATTAGTTGTCGTTTCTATATTTTCTTTTTTTGCTATCGCCACAAGCAATGCACAAGAATTAGGTGAAATAAGAAATTTTTTAGGAAATTATGATTATACGATCATCGGAAACACCCAACATCTAAAAGATGATTGTAACCGAATTGATAAATCCCAGGCTTTTTTAGATATTCCTGACGGGGCAATCCCGGTTGCAGCCTACTTATATTGGTCAGGGAGTAGTCAATTTGTTTCTACTTCTCCCTACATCGATGACGATATAAAATTAAATGGCAAAAAGATAACTGCTCAGCGGACTTGGACAGCAAGTACAAGAAAAGAGGGTACACTCTATCATTCCTATGGTGCTTTTGCTGATGTAACCTCCCTGGTGCAATCCTCAAAAAGAATTGAGATTTCTGATTTGTGGTGGAATAATTCTTTTTTATGTGAGGAACATAGTGCCTATGGTGGATGGGTTTTATTGTTTGTATATAATCATCCGGCCCTTCCAATGCGTTCAATACATGTCTTTGATGGACTCAAAATGGTTAATGCTTCCAAACCCATAATTCATGCTTGGGATAATATTACAATTCCTTCCTGTAATGCTCGATCAAGGTTAGCATTGGTTACTTGGGATGCGGATGAAAATCTAAGCGAAAATATACTGATTGATAAATACATAATTGGGATAAATGAATTAGGCTTTGATCAATCGGACTTAGACATAGACATGATCTCATTACCTCCAACCACATCTTTTGGACCATCTTCCATCATAAAAATGGATAAGTCTTCTTTTGAGGATCAGTTTGTAGTGCAATTATCTGTTGTAGATTTTATTTTTTGTTCTGATCAATGTGACTTTACCTTACCTGCAGATACAACCCTTTTCTGCGATACTGAATTAGACTCTATTGAGGCTGGTCAGGCGAGCTCATCCTGCAATTTGGACATTTCATTCCAAGATATTGTTATTGGCACCTGTCCTAAAGTGGTAAAAAGAAATTGGATTGGCAAGCCTAGATTAGATGAGCTTTGTGAAGAACAGACGTTGGTGTTCTACCCGTTAAACTGCACTTCATTTGAAGCTATTAATTGTAGTACTGGTGGGATGGAGCCAATAATTAATCAGAATCACTGTTCACAGATTAAAGCATCTTCATTTTGTCGCCCCATGTCGGAAAATAGTTGTGTGTTTAGAAAAAACGATCCAAATACACCAGGACAAATTGCGGATGCTATTTGCGCCGCAGGATGGAATAGCAAGGAATGGGTAGATGGTTCTAATAAGTCATTTACATTTAATATACAATTTAGTAGTGAAGAGGTGGGATGTTTGACTAGTGTAACCTTCTATGAGAAAGTAAACAGTATTCAAGTAAACGGGAATCCTGATCGGGTAAACTATCCAAGAAATTTTGGCCTAGTAGTTTCCAAAAATGGAGAAGAAATTTTTCGAGATATTCAACAATCAACTTCATTGGATTGGACCTTTCAAGAATTACGTTTTGATGGACTGGAAGGATTTTGTTACGAAAGTGAAGCATTATATACATTTGAATTACAAGCATTCAATCCGCAATATTATACCTATTCTTCAATTTGGGAAATTGATGAAGTTTCGATTAATGGTTGTTGTGCATCCCCAGTCTATGGTACTCAACAATTAACTATAGTAGATACCATAGCACCGAAAATAAATTGTGAATTATCCAATGCAACTTTTAGTTGTGATCATATCAATCCTTTTAATCGGTTTTTAGCCTGGCATAATCAGAATTTGGAACAATTGGAGTCATGTGTCACTGACGATTGTAGTAGTGCGCTTAATATCTCTTCAGATTTTTCTTTAAATAATATTGATATGACCTGCGGTAATACAGGCTCTACAACCATCATCTATACAGTTACAGATGATTGTGGAAATGCAGCGTCTTTGACTTTAAGTGCAAGGATTGAAGACAATCAAGCACCTATAGTGAAATGTAGAGACTTGAGTGTTCAAGTTATCGAAGGACAAGTAAGCTTGCTTACTGCAGAACAAGTTGATAATGGATCTGAGGATGGTTGTGGGGACATTATGCAACTAGATTTGGTAGTACCTGAAATGGCAGTTGAAGATTGTGGTAACATTGTCTTAGGTCAGTTAATAGGAGTAGATGCTTGTGGTCTTGCCGATACGTGTTCATTCAATATGACCATAATGTGCTATGATCTTGCTCTGGTAAAGCAAGTAAGAGGTGACCAATCTTTTGTATTAGGTGATACGGTCATCTTTGACCTTTTTATAATTAATCAGGGTAATATTGGTGCTACTTCTGTTGACGTCGTGGACTATCTTCCTCCTGGTTTGAAGGTGCTTTCAGATGATTGGATCACATCAGATAATGGTGTAGCTTATTTTAGGATGGATAAAACCTTAGAACCTGGGGATACCATAAAAATAGAATTACATACACTTATTAATTCTCTAACTGAATCCAGCTCATTGATTAACCGAGCAGAACTATTTGCCTCGTCAGTTGAAGAGAATTACCTGAATGTAGATGTTGATTCTAAACCGGATGAAAATCCGGAAAATGACGTGGTAGTAGATAATGCGATAAATAATGAAGAAGGGGATGAAGATGATCACGACATCGCTATCTTAAATGTCGATTTTTATGATTTAGCCATTGAGAAAAACATTGAAGAGGATACATTACTAGCGGGTGGGGCTGCAACCTTTACGTTTGTCTTAGAGAATCAAGGAACATTACCAATTTATGATATTGAAATAGTTGACTATTTGCCTCAGGGTTTTGAAATTCAATCCAATATATGGCAAATTGAAAATGAATTTGCTAAGCTTATAGTTGATTCAATCTTGCCTGGAGAAAATTTGGAATTTGAGTTGATCTTGAATATACCGGAGACAATTGAATCAAAAATTGAGACAAACGCTGTCGAAATAAGCAGTGCGGTTGATTATTCTGGAAAACCCATAGTTGATATTGATTCTGATTACGACCAGAATCCAACTAATGATTTAGAAGATTCAGATGATTTTTCTGCAGTATCCTTTTCCATTTTGAATTGTAATCTCCTCGTGGATGAAGATTTAATTTTAATGCCTAGTTGTCCAGAAGGGAATGATGGATCAATTGAAATCAACGTAACGGGTGGAGACTTACCGTATAGGTTCTTATGGTCGAATGGAGAGACAACCCAGAATATTGAAAACCTATCTGCTGGAATATATCGACTATCTATGGTTGATAAATTTGGCTGTACTATTGAGAAGGAGTTTTTAATTAATGATCCAGATGGCCTGAGTTGTTCCATTTCGATTGAAACAGATTTCTTTGGTTTTGGAGTCAGTAAATCCGGAGCTCAGGATGGTCAGGTTCGTCTAGATGTCACCGGCGGAAATGGACCTTATAGTATCGCCTGGAATACGGGTGATACAACTGCATCCATCACTAATTTAGGTGCGGGGGAATATCACGTATCCGTGACAGATGCAAATGGATGTATTTGCGTAAGTGCAGTAAAACTTACAGCACCTCAACCACTGGATTGTGGAATCATTTTACTAGCTCCAATATCTTGTCCTGGATTCAATGATGCTTCTTTAGGCATCGAAGTGAGAGGGGGAGTAGAGCCCTATACCTATTTATGGAATACCCAAGATTCAAATCAAGAATTGACAGATCTTCGAGTGGGCATTTATAGAGTTACGGTATCCGATCGATTAGGAGATACTTGTATTTCAATGCTTGAAGTAGAACCACCGACGCCTTTGGCAGCGAGTGCTAGCGCTAAAGCGGAAAATTGTATTGCCAGGAATGGTGGCATTGAGTTAATAGTTGATGGAGGAGCACTACCTTATTCATTTATGTGGAATACGGGTGATACTTTACAGAATCTAAATGACTTAGCTACCGGCAACTATATGGTTACAATCTCGGATGCCAATGGTTGTACTTTTGTACTTGAGCAAACGGTGGACCAAATTGAGTGTGCCGGTGTTGGTGACTTTGTATGGAAAGACCTCAATCAAAATGGTATACAAGATGAAGACGAACCTGGAGTAAATGGAATGACCATATTACTTCGAAATGCGATAACCTTGGAAATCTTGGATACGTTTATTACAACCACCAATGAGCTTACAGGCGTCGATGGCTATTATTTATTTGAGAATGTAGAATCGGGAATTTATCAAGTAATATTTCTTAAAGACAATACTTTTGAATTTACGATTTCAAATGCAGGCGATGCAAAAATTGACTCCGATGCCGATCCCAATACTGGGGTTAGCTTTTCTTTTATGATCGAGCCTGGAGAGTTGTTGGAGAGTATTGATGCGGGAGTCATTTTGTACAATATCATCGGAGACAAGATATGGTTTGATCAGAACAGTGATGGTATTCAGGGTAGTGATGAGCAAGGCCTGGCAAACATAAAAATTTATCTAACTGATTCGAGTGGTATCATTTTGGATTCTGTGTTTAGTGATCAAAATGGAAATTACTTATTTAATAGACTGGATAGCGGAATATATAGAATATCTGCGCTTTTACCCCAGGAAATTGATGGAAACCCAGTTGAATTTACCCTTATTCAAGCGGGTGATGATCCTGAAATCGATAATGATATAGATCCGATTAGTTCATTGTCGCCCATTATTGTAATTACAAGCTGTACACAAATCCGTTCTGTGGATATTGGCATACGAGCATTAACACAACAATGGATCTCGCAAGATACAGATGAGTTCTCATCTTCATTTAGTGATCCGATTCTTTTTCCAAATCCAGGTTCAGGTCTAATCAATATTCACATCCCCATTCACCCATCAACTAAGGCTGTTGAGCTTCTACTCTTCGATGCACAAGGAAAGAACCTCAAGACATGGGAGGAGAAGAATGAATTGATGACAACTATGATATATAGTCAGATGGATGTCTCCTTATATAATGGAGGCGTGTATTATGTTCAAATTATTTCAAATGATCAATTAAGAACAATTTCTTTTGAAATCTTAAGATAGGATAAAACCGCAATGGTCATAAATTTAATTAAGCGTGGGTTTTCAAGTAGTTATTTACTTCTAAAGCCGCTTTTCTGCCCTCAGCGATTGCCCATACGACCAGCGATTGTCCTCTTCTACCATCCCCAGCGGCAAAAATATTTTCTTTCGAAGTCTGATAACCTTCGGTCATAATATTACCACGTGGATCCAAAGAAAGATCAAGCGATTCTAATAATCCTTTTTTTTGAGGGTGCAGATAACCCACGCATAAGAATGCCAAGTCGCAATCAATAACCCTTTCCGTTTCAGGCAATGCTTTGAGTTGTGATTTACCATTTTCTCCAGAAACCCATTCTACATTAACAATTCTCAATCCGGTTAGATTATTATGGTTGTCTTTTATAAACTCTTTGGTAAGGATAGACCATTCCCTTTCACACCCTTCTTCATGTGAAGTGGATGTACGCAGGACCATTGGCCATTCAGGCCAGGGGTTTTCCGCTGAACGTTCTGTAGGCGGTTTACCTAAAATCTCTATTTGGGTCACCGATTTTGCATGATGCCTATTGGACGTTCCTACGCAATCCGACCCGGTATCACCACCACCAATGACGAGCACGTGTTTATCTTTCGCATCAATCCATTTATTTGGATCCACACTATCGCCCGCATTTTGCCGATTATTCATTTCTAAAAACTCCATGGCAAAATGGATACCGTTTGCATCCCGTCCTTGAATATTAAGATCCCTGGGAATCGTAGAACCTATGCACAAGACTAGAGCATCATACTCATTCATTATCTTCGATGTTTCGGCCCCAATATTTGTGTTCGGTTGGAAATTAATGCCTTCTTCCTCCATAATTTTAAGTCTTCGGTCGAGGACCCATTTTTCTAATTTAAAATCTGGAATCCCATACCTTAATAACCCACCGAATCGATCTTTACGTTCGAAGAGAGTCACTTCATGACCAGCCTTATTTAATTGATCGGCTGCAGCCAAACCGGATGGTCCTGACCCAATTACAGCAACCTTTTTTCCGGTTCTAACCATTGGAGGACTTGCTTTTACATAACCTGCTTCAAAGGCTTTTTCAATAATAGCCTTTTCAATATATTCGATCGTTACTGGAGGCTGGTTAATACCTAGTACACAAGATCCTTCACAAGGAGCCGGGCATATGCGACCAGTAAATTCTGGAAAGTTATTGGTGCTTTTTAGAATACGGTATGCATTTTCCCATTGTTCATCGGACACGGCTTCATTGAATTCAGGGATGATATTACCTAGCGGGCATCCCATATGACAAAATGGAGTTCCACAATCCATGCATCGATCGGCCTGTTCAATAACTTGAGACTTAGGACTGGCAATGTATATTTCCTTGTAATCATTGACACGATCAGCGGCAGGTCGTTTTGATTCTAAGGTTCGCGTATGTTTTAAAAATCCTCTGGGATCTGACATTTACTCTGGATTAGGCAGTTTTAATTAATGGAGTATTCTCCGGTTTCTTTCCGTCTCTTGCTGCCAATACTTTTTTGTATTCTATTGGCATTACTTTAATGAAGTGTGGTATTATTTCTTCCCATCTTTCCAGAAGATCAAATCCTTTCTTGCTGCTTGTATTCCAGCAATGATTCCTGATTAAATCTCTCACTATTTCTTGATCTTCTGGTGTGAGCAATTCAAGCTCTACCGATTCCATATTACAAGATTGTTTGAATGTATTATGCTCATCTAGGACATAGGCTATACCGCCACTCATACCGGCAGCAAAGTTTTTACCCGTTTTCCCAATTACGACAACCATGCCTCCAGTCATGTATTCGCAACAATGATCACCCACACCTTCTACCACTGCTTTTACCCCGGAGTTGCGAACACAGAATCGTTCACCAGCCATACCTTTGATGTATGCTTCACCGGAAGTGGCTCCATAAAATGCAACATTACCTATTATTATGTTTTCTCCTGCGTCAAAAGTTGCTTCTCGGGCATGGGTCACAATTAATTTGCCTCCAGATAATCCTTTACCAAAATAATCATTAGCCTCACCTTCCAGAATAAACTTAATTCCTTTAGTGGTAAAAGCACCGAAACTTTGACCTGCAGACCCCCTGAATCTAAATTCAATAGTATCCTCTGGTAAACCATCTTTTTTGAACAGCTTAGAAATTTCATTAGAAAGCATGGCACCAGTGGCTCGATCGGTATTTTTAATGTTCAGTTCACTGGTAATAGGAGCCCCGGATTCAATTGATATTTTTGCCCGTTTGAGTAATTTCCAATCCAGTACTTTATCCAATTCGTGGTCTTGCTCGACCCGGTTAAATTTTCCGACATTTTTGAATTTGGGGTCCTGGTAAAATAAGCTATCAAGCTGGATATTTTTATACTTCCAATGGGTCAAACCATTTCTTTTTTTGAGTAAATCTGCTCGGCCAATCATTTCATTCACTGTTCTAAAGCCAAGAGAAGCCATAATCTCACGTAAATCCTCAGCCAGAAACTTAAAAAAATTAACCACGTGATCCGGATCACCATTAAAACGTTTTCGAAGTTCTTTATCTTGAGTAGCTATACCTACCGGACAGGTGTTGAGGTGACATTTTCGCATCATTATGCATCCTTCAACTATTAATGCTGCTGTGGCTATTCCCCATTCTTCAGCACCTAATAATGCGGCTATAGCAATGTCTCTTCCTGTTCTGAGTTGACCATCCGTCTGTAATACAACTCGGTCTCTCAACTTGTTGCGAACTAGGGTTTGCTGAGCTTCCGCAATACCCAATTCCCATGGCAGGCCCGCATGTCGGATTGAGGTTATTGGTGATGCTCCAGTTCCCCCATCATGTCCACTAATTAAGATGACATCTGCGTGTGCCTTTGCAACACCTGAAGCAATAACTCCGACACCAGCTTTGGAAACCAACTTGACATTGATGCGGGCAGCGCGATTGGCATTTTTTAGATCAAAAATTAGCTGGGCTAAATCTTCGATACTATATATATCATGGTGGGGTGGAGGAGAGATAAGTCCAACACCTGGAGTCGAATGTCTAACTCGGGCAATCCATTCATCCACTTTATGCCCTGGGAGCTGACCACCTTCCCCAGGTTTTGCCCCTTGAGCCATTTTAATTTGCAGTTCATCCGCATTCGATAAGTAATAACTGGTTACTCCAAACCTTCCTGAAGCTACCTGCTTAATCGCAGATCGCTCCCAATCTCCATTTGCTTTTTTCTCAAACCGGATTTCATCTTCGCCTCCTTCTCCACTGTTGCTTTTACCACCAATTCGGTTCATGGCGATCGCTAAAGTGGAATGCGCTTCGTGAGAAATCGATCCAAATGACATGGCTCCGGTAGAAAAACGCTTTAGAATATGCTCGATTGGCTCGACCTCTTCAAGTGGTATTGGGGTTCTTTCTTTGAAGTCAATGATTCCCCTTAGGGTACAGGCTTGAACCATTTGATCATTGATCGACTTGGCATAATTCTTATAAATCTTGTAATCTCCTTTTCGAGTTGAATATTGTAATAGATGAATCGTGGTAGGGTTAAATAAGTGAAATTCACCATCATTTTTCCATTGATAAATTCCACCTACTTCCAGCTCTTCATTATGCTGGGTGGCTTGTTGATACTTTTCAAAGGCTTCCTTTTGCAGCCCTTCAAATCCAATACCCCCAATTCGGGATATGCTACCTTTAAAACATAAATCTACTACTTCGTTATTCAAACCTAAGATCTCAAAGATTTGAGATCCTTTATAAGACTTCAATGTAGAGATGCCTATTTTTGAAATAATCTTTAATAATCCTTTGTCTATTGATTTTTTATAATATGAAGCATATGTCTTATTATCAATAGAATCATCAAGTTCACCAGCATAGAATAAATCTTGGATCGTTTCAAAAGTCAGATATGGATGAATCGCATCTGCTCCATATCCGATGAGCGTAGCAAAATGATGAGCTTCCCGGGCATCTCCAGTTTCAATTAAAATCGAAGCTTCATTACGTAAGCCCTTTTCAATCAGTCGGTGATGAACAGCACCTACAGCAAGTAAAGCGGGAATAGGAATTTTACCAGTACCAGCACCACGGTCGGACAGAATTATTATGTTGTGATCGTTGTTCACTAATTGTTCTGCCTTATCACAGATGCGCAGTATATTATCTTTTAATCCGTTTTTACCCTTTGAAGGGAAGGTAGTTTCGATAGTTTCGACCATAAAACCATGTGCATTGATATTGGTAATTCTCCACATATCTTCTGCATCGAGTATGGGTTGATCCAGGTGTATTTGACGACATGAATTGGCTGCATGTACTGATATATTACCGGATCTTCCTAAATGGGTAAATAAAGACATAACCGATCGTTCTCGGATTGGATCAATCGGCGGATTCGTCACTTGAGCAAAAAGTTGCTTGAAGTAGTTAGCCACATGTTGTGGACGGTGTGACAAAATTGCCAAGGGGGTATCGATGCCCATTGAACCAATCGGGTCACCTACTATTTTAAGCATCGGTTTGATATAATATTTTAGATCCTCTCTGGTAAATCCAAATAATTTTTGCCTGGATTTTAAAGACATTTCATAATCAGGCTCGGTTTGGTCCTCCATGAGTGGCAAATCCTTTAGAGATAGTTTATTTGTATCTAACCATTTTCTATAAGGATACCGGTTGCAAACAATTTCCTTGAGTTCATCATCTCCGATAATCCGATTTTCATCAAGATCGGCAATAAGCATCTTTCCTGGTTGCAGTCTTCCTTTAAAGACCACGCTGGCCGGATCAATAGGTAATGCGCCAGCTTCTGAGGCAACTATTAGCGTATTATCCTCAAGTAGACAATACCTGGATGGTCTCAAACCATTTCTGTCCAAGGTAGCACCTACTATGATGCCATCACTAAAACAAATGGATGCCGGTCCATCCCATGGCTCCATCATGGTCTCATGGTATTCGTAAAATGCTTTTTTGTGATCAGCCATCCACGGATCATGTTGCCATGCTTCAGGGATCATCATCATCAGTGCATGAGGAAAAGTACGGCCTGAAAGCACCAAATATTCCAGTACATTATCAAAATTCCCTGAATCAGATAAATTTTTATAACAGATAGGAATTAATTTTTTTATTTCTTCCTGGGTAAATGTTTTTGGTTTTAAGTCACGTTCTCTCGCTTTCCACCAATTTAAGTTGCCATTAATGGTATTGATTTCCCCATTGTGGGCGATATAACGGAAAGGTTGCGCTAATTTCCATTTTGGAAATGTATTCGTTGAAAATCGAGAATGTATAATGGCTATGGCCGATTTAAAATTTGGGTTATGTAAATCGGGATAATAAGTGGCTAATTGGAAAGTAGTTAACTGGCCTTTGTAGATTATAGTTTTATATGAAAGCGAACAGATATAAAAATCATCCTCAACTTCAGGATAGGTATTGTGAATTTTATGAATTGAATACTTTCTTAAAATAAATAGTTTTCTTTCTAAAGTCTTTGGATCAAGAACTTCTTTTGGTTCCAGAAAAACTTGCTCCATGGCCGGTTCTACTGACAGTGCGGATGCACCAATTCCAGTAGGATTTGTAGGTACATCTCGATAACCTAGGACTCTAAATCCAATTTCTTCACTGACGATATTGAAGATCCTGCGACACTTTTCCTTAAGTAGGGGATCTTTAGGTAAAAACAAAAAACCAACACCATAATTCTCATAAGCAGGTAATTCGAAACCTAACTTGCCTGCTTCGTTAACAAAGAAATCATGCGGATTTTGAACTAGAATGCCAGCCCCGTCACCAGTGTTTGGCTCGCATCCACAAGCACCTCTATGCTCCATATTAGAAAGCATCGTAAGCGCGTCTTTGATCAATTTATGGCTTTTCTTACCATTAAGTTGCGCAATCAGACCTGTTCCACAAGAATCTTTCTCCATTTCAGGCACGTACATGCCTGATTCTCTTTTATCAATTTGCATAAAAAGAATAAATTTCTAATTTTGAAAATACTAAGGAAAGGCTAAAACAAAAATACAAATTTGAAATCAATATTTTTTATATATTTTTTTTGTTTTTAAATAATATTTGTTGGTAGTATTAAGCTATGACCTACTTTAATTAGGAAATTACCATTCAATAATTTAAGCTTCCTGATCATCATCAAATAATTCATCTATCTTTTTTTGCCAATCGTATTCATTTAATTTTCGAATTAATTGCTCAAGTCTTACTTGCAGATAACCATTTCCGAGATTGCCTATACTGCCTATATGGGTCGTTTTTTTGTGCGGTTTAAATTCAGTTCTTCCTTCTACTATTTCTTTTTTAATTTGTTGATAAGCGTCCCTGAAAGGAGTTCTTTGTGTTACTAATTCATTGATTGCATCTACTGTTGAGAGGTATTGATATTTGTGATCTTCCAGCTTAATCCCATGAACCTGAATAATCGGGATGGTCAAAAGGATCATCCGCAGGCACTCCTTCAAATGCCTGAGTTCAGGAAATACCATTTCTTTTAACAACTGATAATCACGATGATAACCGGTCATTAAGTTGTTGCTTAGATTGTGTACACGCTGAGGTAATAAAGCAATTTCACCACACCTTCCTCTGATGAGCTCATATACATCCGGATTCTTTTTATGAGGCATTATGCTCGATCCGGTAGTGAAAGCATCAGGTAAAGTGATCAATTCATAATTAGCGCTGGTGAACAAACAGATATCGGAACTTATTTTAGATGCTGTTTGGGCGATCGAAGCCAGACTATTGGCAACCAGCCATTCTGTTTTTCCCCGTTGCATTTGTGCATATATGGAATTAATGTGCAAATGATTGAAGCCTAGCATGAAACTGGTAAACTCGCGGTCTATGGGTAAACTCGTACCATATCCAGCAGCAGAACCCAATGGACTCCTGTTGATCAAATCAATGGTAGAAATTAATAAGTCCAAATCACCAATAAATGATTCTGCAAAAGCTCCAAACCAGAGACCAAAAGTGGAGGTCATTGCAATCTGGGAATGTGTATATCCCGGCATTAAATCTGCTTGGTGGACTTCACTTTTTGAAAGAAAGGCTTTTGAAATTTCGATAAGTAGGTCACCAATATCTTTCAATTGATCCCGAAAGTACATTTTTATATCCGTTAAAACCTGATCGTTTCTGGATCTACCTAGATGAATTTTCTTTCCTGCCTCCCCGATGCTGGCCGTTAGCATGAATTCAATCTGAGAATGAATATCCTCTATACCGGGCTCTATCGAAAAATCCTGTTCTTTGATTTTTTTAAGAATCCCTCTCAAGCTACTTTGAATATTATCCAATTCTTCCCTGTTCAAAAATCCTTGCTTGAACAGCATCATCGCATGTGCCATATTGGTGTATACATCATATGCAGCCAACTCGATATCCAATTCTTTATCTTTTCCTATGGTAAACGCTTCTACCTGCTTGTTTAATTCTATGTTTTGTTGCCAGAGTTTCATATCAAATATTTTTAGCTAGTTGGCTTATTAAAGCCTTGTATAGCACTATTGCAGCTTCAATTTCATGTTTGTAGATATACTCATTGGCGGTATGCGATCGAGCAGAATCCCCCGGACCCATTTTTATAGTTGGAATGGATAATAAGGCTTGATCTGATAGGGTTGGTGATCCGTATTGCACCAGGTTTAAATCAGATGCTGCTTTCACTAAAACATGATTAGGTTCAATAAATGAAGGGTTAAGCCGGGTAGACCGGGCTTTCAAATCAGATTCGGTCATTGCTTGTAATGATTCGAACAGGACTTGGTTGGGATAGAGTTCGGTTGTGCGCACATCAATTACAAAATGACACTTGTCAGGGACTACGTTATGTTGAGTACCTGCATCAATCTGGGTTACACTTATTTTTAGTGGGCCCAGCCAGGGTGATTCCTTTCTAAATGGATGATTTTGTAAATCATGGATATCTTGAAGGGCCGTGTAAATGGCGTTTACTCCTTCATCTCGTGCGGCATGACCGCTCACTCCATGAGCTAGCGCATCGATCACCATTAATCCTTTTTCTGCAATGGCTACCTTTCCGGAAGTAGGTTCACCTATAATTCCAAAATCAGGATCTATTTCTTCCAGAATATAACGTATTCCTCGAGGTCCGCTAATTTCTTCTTCCGCTGTACATGCAAGCAAAAGGTTAAATGGCAGGTTTAAGGTATTGCATTGGCAAAATGTGGCAATAAGACTGACCAATGGTCCACCGGCATCGTTACTCCCCAGTCCAATTATTTTTCCATCCACTTCTAAAGGTACAAATGGATCAACCGTCCAGTCTTGATTCGGGCTTACCGTGTCTATATGAGAATTAAGCAGCAGAGTGGGGTTACTTTCCTTCCAATGGGATCCCTTTACCCACAGATTATTCTCTTTTCGAAATGGTCTAAGGGAATTTTCGATTAAGAAAGATTCTAGAAAATCAGCTACCTCTTTTTCCTCTTTAGAGAAAGAAGGAATTGCAATTAGCGCCTTAAGAAGATCAATGGTTCGTTCCAAATTCATAATGCAATGTTAGTACCTGAGACAGTTTTTTCAGCGGTTTGAATTTGATTATTGATACAGATTGAATCTATTCCGGCGTCCAATCCAGCAAAAGCATTGTCCAGTTTTGGTATCATACCATCAGCAATTTGTCCACTTTCCTTTAGGGACTCATATTCCGCTAGAGTCAGCGATGATAGAATGGAATTTGGATCTTGAAAATCTTTAAACACACCAGGTGTATCACCTACAAATTGAAGCCGAACAGTGAATTGTTTGGATAGACTTATTGCCAGCTGAGTTGCAATCGTGTCCGCATTGGTATTCAGTAGGGTGCCGTTTGGATCATAGGTGAGCGGACAAAAAACCAGGGCATATTTAATCTGTAATAATGGAATTATTGAGCTTAAGTTGATGTGGTCGATATCCCCGGCAAATCCATAATCGATTTCTTTTACTTCTCGTTTATGGGCTTGAATAGCAGCACCATCAGCACCAGAAAGTCCAAGCGTTTTACAACCGAAGGATTGAAGTTGCGCTACTATTTTTTTATTTAATCCAGCATAGGACCAAGTGACTGCCTCTAATGTTTCTTGGTCCGTGATTCTTCTACCCTCGATTTTGACCGGAGATATTCCCAATCGATTTAATAACTGATTTGCCTGAAGACCTCCTCCGTGAACAAGAATTTTTTTTCCGGATAGATTGGCAAAATCGTGCAGAAATGTGTCTTGGCTTATTGAATCGTTAAATAGGACACCACCTGCTTTGATGATATGTAGATTTGGAGTATTATGCATTGCTAAGTATTTCGGATAAAATTGCTTGAGCGGCATAGGTGCGGTTATTAGCCTGGCTGATCACAACTGAGTCAGCACTATCGATGACGTCATCAGCCACAACCACATTTCTGCGTACTGGTAAGCAGTGCATAAATTTTGCTTGGTTGGTTTTTTTCATTTTTTCTTTATCAACCATCCAATCAGGAAGGAATGCAGTCTGGCCATAATTACTGTAGCTACTCCAGCTTTTAGTATACACAAAATCAGCACCTTTAAAAGCCTTGAATTGATCATATTCCACCGGTGTATCTTTAACCATGGCCGGTGCCAAATCCATTCCCTTTGGGTGGGTAATAACCAAATCCATTTCATTGCGCCGCATCATATTGATAAAACTATTTGCTACTGCTTGGGGCAACGGTTTGGGGTGAGGAGCCCAGGACAATACCACTTTAGGGTTTTTGGACTTACTATGCTCCATTATGGTAACTAGATCTGCGAGTGCTTGCAACGGATGGCGAATAGCCGACTCCATATTGATTATGGGTTTTGATGCTAAATTAGCTAGACGCTGGATCTGAAAATCCTGATAATCTTTCTCTCGATCGACCAGTGAAGGGAAAGACCTGAAGCCAATTATATCCGCGTATTGGCTAACCACCCTGGCAGCTTCTTGAATATGTTCAGCCTTGTCCGTATTCATTGTAATTCCATCTTCATACTCCAACTTCCACCCTGAAGAAAGATCCATCGTAGTTACGCGCATGCCTAAATTCTTTCCAGCCATTTCGGTACTCAGTCTGGTCCTTAAACTGGGATTCGAAAAGAGTAATAGTAGACTCTTGCCTATACCGAGCTTATTAGCCGATAAAGGATCTTTTTTAAAAGTCAACGCTTTTTTAACCAAGGCATCCACATCCGGGATGTCGTCGATACTTAGGTATTGCTTCATAGAGCGACGGAATGATTTTTAAGGGACTGAGTGACGGCTTCCAAAAATTGTTCAACTTCGTGATCCCCTATTGTAAGCGGAGGGAGCAACCTCAGTACATTTGGGTTGCTAGACGATCCAGTAAATACTTTATGATTAAAAATTAAGTGTTTTCTAAGATCAGCCACCGGCCAATTAAATTCTAAACCCAACATCAGCCCTTTTCCCCGAATGGCTTTAATCGATTCATGGGATTTGAGGGATGTACTTAGCAAGTTTCCCATTTCAATGGCATTGGCCATTAGCTGCTCCTTTTCGATTACTTCTAAAACGGCTAACCCGGCCGCACAAGCCAGATGATTACCTCCAAAAGTTGTTCCCAGCATTCCATATCGAGCTTGAATGGAAGGGTGAATCAGGACACCGCCTATTGGAAACCCATTGCCCATTCCTTTAGCACAGGTGATTAAATCTGGCTTAATGGATGCATATTGGTAAGCGAAAAACTTACCCGATCTGGCGTATCCGGATTGTACTTCGTCCAAGATCATTAAGGTGCCATGATTGGAACAGGCTTGACGAATACGCTCAAGGCCGTCAACATGCATCTCATTCATACCACCAATGCCCTGGATAGGTTCCAGAATTATGGCACCAATATCGCCTCCCTCAATAGTACTACAGACCGTATTCAGGTCGTCCAAATCAAATCGCAGTACTTCCAAATGTTGATTGATGGGTGCTTGAATTTTTTTATTATCAGTTACGTTGACCGCAGCCGATGTCCTTCCATGAAATCCCTTATTGAATGCGATAAACTTATTTCGTCTATTTGCAAAAGAAGCTAGTTTTAATGCATTTTCATTGGCTTCTGCACCTGAATTGCACAAGAACAATTGATAATCATCCAGGCCGGCCATTTGGCCTAATTTATGCGCCAGTTCCTGTTGTAAGGGATTAATAATCGAGTTGGAATAAAAACTGATTTTCTCTAACTGCCTTTTAATCCGATGTAGGTAATGTGGATGATTATGACCAATGGAGATAACTGCGTGACCTCCATAAAAATCAAGGTATCTTTCACCTTGCTTATCAAAGACATAAGCACCTTTTGCACTTACTGGAGTTACATCAAACAAAGGATATACATTAAATAATTCCATAACTAAAAACGGTTGCTTTTTGATTTAAGGCCTTGAGTTTCATCCAAACCAAACATTAAGTTCATATTTTGAATAGCTTGTCCAGCAGCACCTTTGATCAGGTTATCAATCATGCTAATTATGTAAAGGAAATCACCTTTTTTCTGAAGATGAAGAATACACTTATTCGTATTAACGACTTGTTTAAGATCAGGATTTTCATCGGATAGGATCACAAAAGGATGATTTGTATAATAATCCTTGTACATAGAATTGGCTTCGACTTCTGATCCGGAATAAGTGGTGTACATGCTTACGTAGATACCTCTGGTGAAAGCTCCTCTAACCGGGACGAAATGAATTGGGGGAACCGGGCCTTGATTCAAAGTTGATAAGGTTTGATTTATTTCAGTGAGATGTTGATGTTCGAATACTTTATAGGTACTAACATTATTGGACCGCCAGGTAAAATGGGATGTTTCACGAAGTGATTGACCAGCCCCGGTAGAACCAGTGATTGCGTGTACATGAATAGCCTCAGATAATTCTTGTGCTACTGCCAAGGGAAGCAGCCCAAGTTGAATGGCAGTAGCAAAGCACCCGGGATTTGCTATTTGCTTGGCTTTGGTAATCGGTTCTTTGTAGACTTCCGGTAAACCATATTGAAAGGTGTGTGAGTCTTTTTTTATTCGAAAATCCTGACTAAGATCAATGATGGATTGAGTAGTCAATTCGGGTTGTTCTGCAAAGAATTTTTCTGATTGACCATGACCCATGCAGAGAAAAAGTACATCCGGGCTTCCTACCAGTTGTGAAGTGAAACTTAAATTGGTATCGCCTAATAAATCACTATGGATAGACGCTATGGGTTTACCAGATTGAGATCTGCTGATAACTTGTTGAATTTCTAAGTTTGGATGCGCCATACTCAAACGGATCAATTCACCTCCAGTGTAACCCGCGCCTCCAATTATAGCACCTTTTATTTTCATAGGTTCTTTGACTTAACTTAATTAAGATTCCTTATTCCATCCATTTTGCGCTGTCTGGATTGCTTTGAAAATGAATTTTAGTGGCATTTGAAAATATTTTGGTGAATCCCCGTACGTCATCACCGGTCCATCCCTGATTCATTTCTCCATATTGTCCGGCTTTGGATCGCATCAAATCATTTTTGGCATCAATGCCTAAACATTCAAACCGGTAGGGACTCAACCGGACTAGTACATCACCGCTGACCAGTTTTTGGCTATCGGCAAGAAATTTTTCAATGTTGCGCATGACCGGATCCAGAAATTGGCCTTCATGTAAAAACATTCCATACCAATTTGCCAATTGTTCCTTCCAATATTGTTGCCATTTGGTCAAGATATGTTTTTCTAATAAATGGTGTGCCTTTATCAATATGAGTGGGCCTGGAGCCTCAAATCCAACGCGGCCTTTAATCCCAATAATTGTATCCCCTACATGAATATCTCGGCCTATGGCGAATCCACCCGCAATCTTGTTTAAATATTCGATCAATAGAGTAGGGTGTCGGTATTTTTTCTTATTCAACCCGGTAATATTTCCAGATTCAAAAGTGAGTCGGATGGTGTGTGGTTCTTCAGATTTGAGTTGATTGGGCCAGGCGGTCTCTGGTAAATATTTATCAGAAGTCAAGGTTTCTTTACCGCCAACACTGGTACCCCATAATCCTTGATTTATGGAGTATTGGGCTTGCGCCCATTCCAGTTCAACCCCCCGTTTTTTCAAGTAATTTACTTCCTGTTTTCTAGTTAACTTTTGATCTCTTATTGGCGTGATAATTTCCATTTCTGGTGCAAGGATCTCAATCACTGAATCAAATCGCACCTGGTCATTGCCAGCTCCGGTGCTTCCATGCGCAATTGCCTGGGCATCTATCTGCTTAGCATACTTCACCAATTCAATAGCTTGGAAAACTCTTTCTGCACTTACGCTTAAAGGATAAGTGTTGTTGCGAAGTACATTTCCAAAAAGTAAATATTTAATGCACTTGTCATAGTAAGTTTTAGTTGCATCAATCAACTTAAACTTTGATGCTCCTAGAGAAAGAGCTTTTGCCTTGAGTGATTTCACTTCGTTTTTATCAAATCCACCCGTCTGTATGGTTACTGCTAGCACATCAAATCCTAGCTCTTCAGTAAGATATTTTATACAATATGAAGTATCCAGGCCACCACTGTATGCTAAAACCACTTGCTTTTTCATATTTTATTTTTTTCAATGATTAAATGAGATAAGTCTAAATCAGGTTTTTCTATTTTTGAGGGAGCCAACATGCCGGTGCATAGACAGAGTTTTCTGTCGTTGCGTATTAGGATATCATAATTAGGACAACTCTTACATCCGTTCCAAAACGTTTCATCCTGAGTAAGCTCTGAGAAGGTAACCGGTTTATAGCCCAAATCTGAATTAATTTTCATGACCGCTAAGCTGGTGGTAATTCCAAATACTTTTGCTTCAGGATATTTATTTCTTGCTAATTGAAATACAAATTGCTTAATCTTTTTGGCATAGCCCATTTTCCTGAATCGGGGATCTATGATTAGTCCCGAGTTAGCAACATATTTAGCGGTTGACCAGGTTTCAATATAACAAAAGCCTACCAGTTGTTCCCCAGATAAAGCAATAACTGCATTACCTGATTCCATCTTCTCGATTAAATAGGCTGGTTTTCTTTGGGCAATTCCTGTTTTTCGCTCGGTGGCGGAGATCCTATACATTTCACTGAGTTGCTCAGCATATTTTGAATGTAATTTATTTGCTATCTCAATCGAAGCATCCATGAAAAACAAATTTATTCGTTAATATAAAGTTGTAAAAAAGAATTTGGAATGCAGGGACTTACCCTGCGGTAGAGAAGAAGTAGCGCCCCCAAGGGCGATGAAAATTGCGGCGAACAGAAATAAATATGTATAATTTATCATCCATATGAGCTTGCAAGGTATTATTATTAGCTAATAAATACAACCATTTTTATGATTTTTTAATTGTTTGGTTAAATTTATTGCAATCAATTAAATAGTCGATAGAAATAGTTATGACGGTTTCATAAACTTGATTCTTTCTTGAAAATAACATCTCAACTAAATGAAAAAAATCAAAGCCCTGCATTATTTGTTGTTTTTAGGCTTTTTTTATTTAACTGTTCCAGTGGTCAATGGTCAGAAGTCAAGTAATTACGAAGTTTCTTCGCTCAAGATTCTCGTCGAAAGTAAGCTGGATCTACTTTTTACGACGATCAAGATCCAAGGTAAACCCTACAAATTTTTGATTGATACGGGTGCTCCCTTTGTCTTATTTGAGAAGAATAAAAAAAAGGTCAAGTTGAATAAATCCAAAAAGATTAAGACCAGAGATAGCAATCAAAATGTCAAAAAAGTCAGATCTGTTTTTTTGGATGACATTGCAATTGGTGATCTTAAATATGACCAGGTTAGGGCATTACTGTTAAATTTGGATGGTCCCATACTGAATTGCCTGGAATTTGACGGTATTCTAGGCGCGAATTTGATGGCAAATGCCGTGTGGCAATTTCATAAGGATAGCCATTATGTATTGATTGCTACGGATACTACCGGATTACTGTCGCCTGATCATGATGCGCAAGTTATGAAACTCAAGGGTTGGCAAAAGAGCCCCTATATCTCGGTTACTATTAATCGAGATGATCCCATTGATGCGTTGTTTGATACCGGATTCACCAACTACTTTACTTTACCCAGTAAACATTTTAATTCGCTTCAATCAGAATTTTCCAACCTGGGGGTTAAGAAATTTTTTGGCTTTGGGTCTGAAGGAGCCTTCGGAAGGACATTAGAAACGACTACTTATATTTCCGTTGACTCACTGGTAGTAGGCGACCATATTTTTTCACCAGCCTCTTTTCATCTTGATAATGATGATAATGCTAAGATTGGAGTAAAATTTTTAAATGATCGCGTTGTGACGCTGGACTTCATTAATAAGATGTTTTATTTTTCAAATCAGCAAGCTGAAGCATCCATCAGTGCAGAGTCCTTTGGATTTTCCCCAAATATCCGTAATGGTCAAATCATTGTAGGCACCATTAAAAGAGGCTCGTCCTTAGAAAAAAGAATTTCGATAGGCGATCTCATCGTTCAGGTAAATGATCAGGAACTTAGCGATCCTTGCAAGGACTTATTGGTACTGAGAAATTTAATGAACTCTTCCACTGTATTAACCTTTAAAATTAAAACCAAAAATGGAATAAAGGAAATAAGGGCGATCAAACAAAATATTTTTTGATTTTGTGAAATGACGGTATTATCCGATCCATTTTGATTATCTGTCTATTACCTAATATTACGTGAGGAAAAGTCCCAAATTTCATTACATGGGTTGAATAACTTACACCGCATGCTGACCTTAGGTATAACCTGATTAAACCTAATCTATGACCAAAATGCCTTTAAAAATCAAGTTCCAAAACCCGCTGGATCGATTTTGAATTTCCGGAGTCATTCTGTGCCTTGGTTGTAGATGGATTTCCATCAACACATAGTAGGTATCATAGATCCTGTTGTTTGGGTTTTATAGGTTACATAACAGGAGAACGATTTAATAGTTACGCCATTAAATCTGTTTTTTATTAATGAACATTTGGTACTGCGAGGGCTGCACCATAAAGCTTCGACGAGCTTGCCACCCTCCTACTGAACAGTCTATAAACATGAGCAGTATTTTATTTAATTCGCCATGATCGAAGTAGTATGTGCTTGACCTATAATTATAATGTCGATAAACCAGGCAGGTAAATGTACGCTGAGATATTTTTGTGGTGGATATAACCAAGTTGCCTATAATCCAAGAATGAAGTAAGCATATTGCGTACAAGCAAAGAATTAGTTATCTTAGAGTTGTGGAGCTTAGAATCATAAAATGGAAAAACGCGATTGATCATTGTAAGTCGGATAAGAAAATGCTTAAAGCATTTCATAGATTCTATCAAGTAGCGAATGATGCTTATTGGAAAACTCCGCAAGATATTATCAAAACATACGACAATTCTGATTTAGTTACTTGCAAAAAGCAGGGGACTTCAAGAATTGTATTTAGCATTGGGCGGAATAAATATAGATTGATAGTGGGTTATTACTTTGGGACCAACCAAACAATATTATATGTGAAATTCGTAGGTACTCAGAAACAATATGATTTAATCGATACCTGCAAGGTGGACATGTTCAAAAGCAATTAAAATGAAATACACAAAAATAAAGTCAGACGAACAATACAACGAGTATTGTGAATTACATGAAAAAATGACCTATAAGAACTATAAGTCAAACATTGAAGAGATCGAGTTGCTCGAAATCTTAATAGATGAATACGAACATCGAACTATTGAAACACCAAAAGGAATGAATCCTATTGAGGTGATTTCATATCTTCTGGAAGAAAATGATATTAGCAAATCACAATTAGCAAAAGACCTCAAGGTTTCACGACAACTCATTACTGATATTTTAAATTATCGTAGAAATATCAGTAAAATAATGGTGAATAAACTTTCTGAAAGATTCAACCTAAATCCGGCTGCTTTTAGTAAGCCTTACAAACTGAAAATTACCAAGCCAAAAAGTGTAAGACAAACCGCATAAAATGAAAGGGGACTAAAGGTAACAAGGTGCATGATTTCATCCCGCCATGAAGGAAGGAATATTTAAATATTATTAATATTTTTAGTGTAAGATTAAACTTCTATATAGAAGAAGGTGGGCGTGACGATACATGCTCCGGATCCGTTGGTAGTCATTTAAAAAGACAACACTATGGCTAAAAAAAAATACTATAAATACGCACATTTCTATTTAGCTCTTGGGTTGGTAGTCGTAATTATTGGATTTAGCAAAACCTATTTTAATAAACTAGGTGAATTTTCCTTTTTTCATCATTTGCACGGAATAAGTGCAACTCTATGGATGATACTGCTCATTATACAACCTTATTTATTCCAAAAAGGCAGACTGAAAATGCATAGATTGCTTGGCTGGTCCTCATTGGTATTAGTGCCTTTAATAATTATTGGTGGTATCATAATGATGACAATAATGATTCAAGGGCAGGCAAATTATCCGCCAAATATTGTTTATACACTTGCATTTATTGATGTGTGTACATTGATTGGTTTTGCCTTATTATATGTCCTTGCATTATATTTTCGGAAAAATTTGATGCTTCATTCACGATTTATGGTAAGTACCATTTTCGGACCTCTTGTGCCTGCGTTAACCAGATTATTTCTAATCGTTTTGGGGATTGCTTCTAACTTTACTGATGCTTTAACTTATTCTTATCTAATCATAGAATTGGTTCTAGTGGTGATCATTTGGAAAGAAAGAAATGCAAAGGAAATTAAATTTACATATCTTCCTTTTTTGATTTTTATTATAGCTCAACACATATTAATGTATTATGTCAATGATTGGAACTGGTGGAAAACATTAATGGATAATTTCGCTAACTATTCGTCTTGATGGTATAGAAATCAAAAAAACGAACCACCAATAAATAAGGCTTCAATCGGCCCACCGGGCCAAGATTGAAGCCCCTGTTGATCGAAGTTGCCTAAAATTTTCTCCCTTAGGAAATAGCAAAGTAGAGTCCTGGTTAAATCAGCAATCCGGAGTAAGAAATAGAACCATCAAAAAGAGACAGCACCTTATTAATTTTTTTTCTAAGTAAAAAACGATTGAAGTTCAATTTTTCCTCGGCAAATTAATTTCCCTTGCTAACGTTCCCTTAGTGATATGATGATTATCTTAGCCATATGACTAAAAAAAGTATGCTGTTAATCAATGACTTAGCGAACGTTTTGTGCATAATTTACCTAACATAACAATAGCATGCAATGAATGAAAACGCAGGAACTTTTCGATTCACATATTTTACAGATAAATATGATGAAACTTGTGACTTTTACAAAAACAAATTGGCTTTTAGTTTAGAGCATTCTTGGAATAGAAATGAAGATGATAAAGGTGCTCTTTTCAAGATAGGTCAAGGGTTAATTGAAATCCTGCAACGGCCAAAAGACCCTGAAAATAAATATTCCGCTTTGGACTATCGCATGCCGCAAGGAGTGTTTACAGGTATTCAGGTTTGGAACATTGACGAATTATTTAATATGTATAAAGAGAAAGAAATTCCTTTCAAACAGGAGATAATGAATCAGCCTTGGGGCCATAGAAGTTTCTATGTTAATGAGCCAAATGGATTGGTACTGGGTTTCTATCAAGAACAATTTTAATTACTAATTAAACCAAGAATCAATTATAAAAAACAAAGAGATATGGAATTTAGAAGTGCAAGACATACTGACAACTTAGAGCTAATTGAAGAATTTTATACCAAAATCATCGGATTGAAAGTTCTGTTTTCTTTTGAAAATCATAATAATTATAGCGGTGTCTTTATTGGTAAACAAGACCACAATTGGCATCTAGAGTTTACAACTTCTAAAAACAAAGCAGAACATAAATTTGATATCGAGGATATTTTGGTTTTTTATCCTACTGGAAAGGATGAATACGATGAAATTGTTGAAAAAATTGAGGCAAATAATATTGAAAAAATAAAGTCAAGAAATCCTTTTTGGAATGACAACGGAATTATGATTCAAGATCCTGATGGTTTTGGGGTAATAGTGAGCAACTTAAAGATAAAATAAAACCATGCACAATAAATAAGGATTCATGCAGTCTAACAGACCGAGCTTGAATCCTGCTGACGAATCATGTAAGCACAAGAGTGTTGAGCTGTATCGATTCAAGCCCTAGAAGGAAAGCATTACAAACGCACCTGAATTAGAATGATTATGATTTAGAAGAAGAAGCTGACAAACTCGCATCTGAAGTAAGTGAGATACAAACACTAAACTCAGTAACGGGATAGAAGATTATGCACGAGTGAATATTTCGCTATCGCTTATACTCATCATTCACTTTACGTTAGGCGCAATCATATTTCTAAAATTTATCCGAAAGAAATACAGTTTATAAAAGAAAAAGAAGGAAAAAGTATGGTAATGAAGAAAGTTGATCAAAACGGTTATGAAAAAACAGGGGCACTAAATTGGATAAGACTTATTCTTACCTACTTGCTGATGCCATTGGTTCTTCTATTAATCGGATGGGACTTAGCCTGGTGGCAGGGATGGTTGTATTCAGTATTGTTCCTGGTAATAGGAATAGGGTCACGGGTTTTAGCCGAAAAAAGGCATCCGGGATTAATGGCAGAACGGAGCAAATTCGGAAAAGATCAAAACGTAAAACCCTGGGATAAGGTACTTGCTCCATTAATGGCAATAAGCTTATCATTTCCATTATTTATCGTAGCCGGACTCGATCACCACTTTGGATGGTCGACCGAATTTCCTATATGGCTTAACATACTTGGCTTCATACTGATAACATTCGGATATGTTTTTGCTTCATGGGCAATAATAGAGAACCGCTTCTTTTCATCCGTGACGCGGATTCAGAAGGAGCGTGGGCATGTAGTATGTGACAGTGGCCCTTATAGGATTGTAAGACATCCTGGTTATGCAGGAAATATTATAGCACTACCGGGCATTGTGCTGGCTTTAGGCTCTGTTTGGACAATCATTCCAGTGCTAGTAGCGCTGATCATTGCCGTGATAAGGACCGCGCTGGAAGATAAAACTTTACAAGAAGAATTGCCAGGGTATGGGGATTATGTGCGTCGTGTGCGTTATCGGTTGATTCCAGGTGTCTTCTGAGGAACATAATTCCGTGATGCAATTTGGCGGAGGTTCTTATATTCCATTGATGGAAATATCAAGTAGGTAAAAGGGAATTACATCCCTAAACCTCCCTACAGAACAGTACGTGAACCTCTCGACTCAGACGCCTCATCATACTCTTGAAACACTAATGGATTTAGCATAAGATCTCATTGACTTGTCTTGAGATTTGAGTCGATTGACAAGTGGTAATGTAAGATGTTTTGTTAATGATTTTAGTACTTTTGGAATAGGGTTAATGATCCCTTTGACATTACAAAAAGTAACGTGCCCGTTATTTCTTGTAGCATATTAGAATATTTTTAGTTATTAAAAATGGTATCATCTAAAGCTACACCAATAGGTGTTTAGTACAAGTGTGCCGTGATCACATCATCCCGACAAGTTAGAAAAAGAGTTGCATTGAGAGAAATGAACATGTATTTTCAAAACAAGCTTAACGTAAAATAATTATCTTAGTCGGAACGCTGGATACCGCCGATCCACCGTGTAACCTATCATCTCCTTGGTTTAAGGTGGATATTTGTCAAAAGGAAATAGGCTGAAAGATGAAAAAACGAAATCTAAATTCTCAAAATGGATTTACCCAATTTTCTTGGATATTTCTTTTATGCTTCAGTTTGTCACTCATTGCAAAAGGGCAATCTCCGGGGAATGTCATGTTCCAACCCCAATTAGGTACTCAAAAGATCCTAATTATTCGTGTTATTTACCCTGATGATACCACAGCGATATTGCGCAATTCTGAAGTGATGAATCATATACAATCGGCCAAGACCATACTTGAGACCAATTCATATGGTCAGTTGACTCCGGAATTTGATGTCACCCCGTTGTTAATGATGCCTCAACCATCCACGTTTTATATGCTGGACAACCGGCTATCGTTTGTTCGGCTAAGAGCGGACGCTATTAAATTGGCGGAGGCAGCGGGGTATCCAGAAAGTGTTTACGACAAAGAAGGGATTTATACAAAAAAGGTATGGCCGCATAATTTTGTAGGCGTGGGCGGTGTAAACCGCAGGACTTTCTATATGGCCACTCGTAATCCATCTATTATGGTGCATGAAATAGGTCACTTATATGATTTCAGGCATGCAAATTTTTTGCGTGTGATGAGCAATAATCCATTGGACCCGAAAGGAGAAATCATTGAATATGGTGATCGCTTTGGTCAAATGGGCGATAGTAATAGTCCTCATCATTTTAATCCCTGGTACAAGACCCGGGTAGGATGGATTCCCAGGAAAAATATTCTGACCATTAAAGATTCAGGTACATATCAAATTCTGGCGTTGGAAAACACTCCACAATCCGATACTATCGTAGAAGCCTTTAGTGCTCTCAGAATTCGTAACCAACCAGGGCAGGAATACTGGGTGTATTATCGAAGCCAGGAGGATTCCGCAAGTGAGGGAGCCCTTATTATGCGGATAGAACCCCGTAACTCAGCACCTTCTGTACTTCTTGACATGAATCCTTTCTCTTTACCCCGGCTTCAGGATCATCGGGATGCGGCACTTGAAGTCGGACGTACCGTGACAGACACTGCTTCGGGTATACAGATTACTTTGGAAAACAAGAATGATGATTTACTTGAGGTAAAGGTCATCGCACCTGATAACAAAGTACCTTCTGTTCCTGCAATCAACTTTCTTTCCCCGGCATTCAATGCTGGATCTTTGTCAGGAATGATCAGGTATGAAGCTACAGCCTTTGATCCCGAAGTTGCGCAGGTGAATGGTGCAGGAATTGATTCAGTTTTATTTTTACTCGGATACCCTGAAGGAGACGATCCATTTGGTGAAGGAACCGAATTTATCTTGAAGACATCTAAAGCGTTTACAGCCCCTCCGTATGTTATGGAAGTTGCTTCAGACACGCTCCCTGATGAGTCTTACCGCCTGATGGTGTTTGCCAAGACAAGTGATGATAGGATTAATCTAGGGGTCCTCAATCACATGATTGACAATACTGGTACGAGTTTTACTACCTCGATTGAGTCACGTGGCGAGTCTTTCTTTGATTTAGAATGTTTTCCAAATCCATTTGAAGAATCTTTGATTATACAGTTCGAGAATCCAGCGATTACATTTCATGTTCAACTGGATATTTACAATATTTGGGGACAAAAATTAGCAACTTTGGTAAATGGGAAATTACCACAAGGAAATCACTCTATGCGTTGGGATGTGGGATTACATACTGAAGAATCAGGTATCTACCTTTGTCGGCTGAGAATCGGTTCAAAGGTAATAACAAAGCCAGTCTTCAAATTGTAACAACCGTTCTCGATAGCGCGAGATGTCAAAATGTCTTCGTCGCGGCCTGATAAATAAACGTGATCAACTTGAAAAGAAACTTTGACGACAAAAAAAGATGGTCCGTGGCAAATTGTTTGGTAGCAACCCTCTGGTGGAAATGATGGGTCCACCACTGAATAAAGCTGATGGTACTCTCTTTGAGAGTAAAAATAACTGAAAACCAATTAACCATAATAACCAAAGCACAACAATACATATGTCGATTAATGCACCTAGAGAGTCGCACCGCCGCATATGCCCGATCCGTCATACTGTGAAGAACAATAGTTGGGAAGAAGTTTTTGCATCTGCCAAGCCGATGAGATTTAATGCATTCAACACTGGACGAATTACTGGCAAAGTAAAAACATATTCTAACACAACATCCTTTCCTGAAAATATCGACATTAACATCGATTTGGAAGCGATATGTTGGCATTTTGCTTCAAACATCCTGAAAAAGAAGACATCCTGATAGATTGTGGTTTAAGCAGATCGTTTACAGATAATCCACCGTATCGAAATTTATAAGTTATTCTAAAGATTTATCAAAAGCTGAACAACATAAGATATTCTCAACAGCCTGGTGAAGATTTTGAAAATCACCTGAAAAGATTGAATATTAAACCGACTCATGTATTCCTTATACATGTTCATCCAGACCATACATCAGGAATACCTTCTGTGAAATCGAATTGTACCGTCTTATTTGGAAAAAAAGAATACAGCTTTTATTATCGATTGATTGCAGGTAGACATTTGAAAGGAAAGAAGATCAGTCTTTTGGATTTTGATAGTAACGGACTGTCTTGGGCCATTTGAAAAAGTCTTGGATATTTTTAATGATGGATTTTTTTTTGCAGTTTCAACACCTGGACATACCAAAGCCATATTGCTTAGCTGATTAATAAACAGCCCTCTCCACAATTTATTATTGGAGACGCCGAACTGAACCGGCAATGGAAAATGGAATAAAAGTTAATACTGATTACGGAAAACAAGGTAAGGTAGACGTCTATAAATCATCTGAAATGATACAAAAATTCATAAAATTATATTCAAATATCGAAGTGCACTATTCGCATGACAAGAATGATTTGTAAAATGAAAATTCTCTCGAACAACCATTGATTTATTCACCAAGCTTTCATTGGTTGACACACAGATGCAAGCTTACCTAAATGAAATTTTAACTTAATATGATAAAGGAAATGGGATTAAAAATGAACTTTGTATAATTTATGAATAAATCTAAAAGAATCTTACTTGTATCAACTTTCCTCATTATAATAGCCTTTGTGTTTGTTCTTCTTGTTTTTCAATCTTCGATAATCCCTAGGCGCTCGTTCTCAGCACCTAAAACATATTATCACAGCTGGGGTCAAATTCTCTCAGATCCCAAACCTATCACTATCAATACATACGCAACAGGTATCATGCGAACGGGCTTATCCGCCATTATGAATTTGGAACACGAGCGAGCCTTAGATATTGAAGATGTGGTTATTGAAGTACCTGTAAACGTGAGCATCATCCATCACCAAAAATTTGGCGCATATCTGATTGATGCGGGACTTGACTCATCCTATGTTTACAATCCATATGGTACGAGCAAAGGCATTCTGGTAAAGAAATTTATGGGCAAGGGATCTCAAGATCCCAACACTGATATTGCGGCAATCTTAGACGGAGAAAACATTCGACTTCAAGGTGTATGGCTAACTCACTTGCATCCTGATCATATTGCAGGGATTGTTGATTTGCCCAAGAACATTCCTTATGTTGTTGGCGAAGATGAACGCTATATAAACTTTCGATTCCTTATGCATAGCGATCATCTGGCTGGAATAAAGGTGTTGTATGAAATTGATTTTAATCAAGGCATTGATTTACCGCCGTTTGGGAAGGGTGTTGATTTATTTGGCGATGGGTCGTTCTGGGCTATTGAATCCAGTGGCCATAGCAAAGGTCATGTGATGTATTTTATAAATGGTGTGCATGAAAAGGTGATCGTGACAGGTGATGCCTGCAACAACCAATTTCAATTTGACACCGGGATTGGACCGGGATATTTATCCAGTGATGTTGATAAAGCACAGGAAGTTTTAGAATCGATAAAAACTTTTAAAGAGCACTATCCTGAAGTCAAACTGGTCTTTGGTCACGATCTTTGATCAGATCTATAAAGGGACCAGGTAAAAATTGCCTGCTGAGAATTGGCTTGCTACATTTGGCCTTAAAAACGAAACCGAATTAAATATTCATTTTATCTTAAAAAGTGAAACTTGTTCCTATGAAAAACCGCTTGAAATTAAAACAAATTTGGATTGTTGGATTTGCTTTATTTTTATCAAGGTTTGCTGTAGTTTATGCACAATCTATCACTCCATTGTTTCATTACACCGTCTCCATACCGGAACCTTCCTCCCAAATATACCATGTAGAACTCAATACTGCTGGGTGGGATCAGGATACGGTTGAATTCAATATGCCAGATTGGATGCCTGGATACTATCAGCTCATGCACTATGGAAAAACGGTTGAAAATTTTGATGTCAAAGATGGTAAGGGTGCCGCACTTTCTATGGAAAACCTGGATGAAAATACCTGGAGAATCCTAGGCGTTAAGCAAAAATCATTTACCATAAGTTATGACGTAAAAACGCATAGAAAATTTGTTGCAAATAGCTATGTAGATGATTCTCACGCCTATCTGGTCACTGGGAACTCGTTCCTTTATGTGGAGGACTTTTTGCATGTTCCTGTAACCATAAAATTTGAAAATATAAAATGGAGTGACTTAGCCACCGGCCTAAAGAAGGTAGCCGGAGAAGTACATGAATTTAAAGCATCGGATTTTGATATCTTATATGATTGCCCGATACTGATCGGAAACTTGGAAGCGCTTCCATCTTTCGAGATAAAAGGAATCAAGCATAAATTTATAGGATACGACATTGGTGATTTTGACAAAGTTCAGTTTATGAACAACTTAAAAAAAGTAGTTGAATCGTCTGTGCAGATCATTGGTGATATACCCTATGATGAGTATACATTTATCGGTATAGGTCCTGGTCGTGGAGGCATTGAGCACTTAAACAATACCGTATTTAGCTTTAAAGGAACGAACCTCAGCCATCCGGCAGCTATGAATACCATGATGAATTTTTTGGCTCATGAATATTTTCATCATTACAATGTGAAACGCATAAGGCCCTTTGAACTCGGACCATTTAAATATGACCAGCAAAATCGGACCAATTTGCTTTGGGTAAGCGAAGGGCTCACCGTGTACTATGAATACTTAATTGTAAAAAGGGCCGGGCTGGCGGACACCGAAATGTTATTTACCAATTTGGAAAGAAATATA
>JAHEJC010000025.1 GCA_024639065.1 Lewinellaceae bacterium
TTTTTGATTGGGGAAAAGATATCAAGCTCACTAAGTTTGCATGTTTTCTAATTGCTTTGAAAGCAGACGCTAGAAAATTGGTGGTCAAAAAGGCACGCACTTATTTTCTAAATGAATTGGAAGAAGTAAATATTTTGCTAAAAGGGCAAAACTATTTGGATCGAATGGTGGGACGTGAAGAATTGAAAAGCCTTCATCGTAAATTAACTAAAGCGGCTAGAAGAGCACATGTGAAGGATTTTCAATTTTTCACCAATGAGGGATACCTTGGCATGTATAATCATACCATGACAGAAATTAAACAGCTTCGAGGCGTGCCGGTGAAAGATAATCTAAGTGACTATATGAGTTCCGCGGAATTGGCAGCTAATATTTTCAGGATTTCTATGACCGAAGAACGCCTAAAGACCTTGAGGAATCCTAGCGAGCAAAAGGCTGCAAGAGAACATTGGAAAATTGGAGCTCAAATCAGAGCTATGGTGAAAGAGAATGTGGGAAGTTATCCGGAAGAATTGGCCATCAAAACTGATTTAAAATCCCTCCAATCTAAACTCAAAAGAGCTCAAGCCGAATTGAATAAAGCAATAGAAAGTATAGAGTATACGCCGTTAGCCTAGATGCTAGAAATGATCGGCTGTTAGCGATCAGTGAACGTTAGTGTTTAATCGATTAGATTAGTTGTTGAGTTTGTAGGCTGGCTAAGCCTCATTTCTCCAGTCGGCTGTTTTTTGTCTAGCGCACAATGAGGATAGCTCCCTCATCAATAATGTGGACTAACTTTTCAGTAGTACTTCCAATCAAGAAATTTTCTAAAACGGTATGACCTTTTGCTCCAATAATGACTAGATCAGCTTTAAGAGTTTGCTGGGTCTCTTTTATTTTATAGGCTATTCGATGATAATTTTCTACTGACTTTTCTATTTTAAATTGTTCAAGATCAATCTGTAAGGAACTAAAAAACTTTGCGGATGCTTCATCATCAATTACCAATGCTTGCTGATCATAGCCAGGACTTAAAGAAATGCCGTAATAATGATCTCGATCTAAAACTCGCACCACATGAAACGCGGTTTTTTCAACTTGGTCAGGAAGTTTGGCTGCATGTTTAAGTGCATTGGCAGAGTATGGATCATAATCAAATGGGACAAGCGCTCGCTCAATACTATAATCATTGGATTCACAAACCATCAAGATATCACAGGACAAGTGATGCGCCACCTTTTTCGCGGTTAGTCCACTGTGTTTGCTTTGATCTTTTTTACCGATAATAAGTAAGTCAATCGGGTTGTCTTCGATGTATTGTTTAATGGCACGAAATGGTCGGTCATGATCGATGATTTGAATATGATCTTCGAGCAACTGAATTCCATTTTCAGAAGCTGTACGTTGAATGCCTGAAGTGATTTCTGCCTGTAAAGACTTGTAATCTGATCCACTTGAATTTTGATCTGAGCGGGTAGTCAGGAAGAGCGACTTGTGCGGCAAGACATGTACTACATGAATAGACTGAATACTGAATATTTTCCTAAATGCTGCGGTATACTTATACAAGTGTGGATCAAAATCAGTATAATCAATGGCTATAATTGCTTTATCGAAGTGCGACATAATTAAGATGTTTTGTGTACAGAAAATCTAATTCATTGTTAAGACAACCTATTCAAAAAACTTTTTTCAGTTGTCATTTTACCTATTAAACAACTGGTATAAGATTTAGCTTTATGAGCTATCAGATTTGGTTCATTTATTTCTGGGTATCCCAAACTTCTCAAAGTCCTTTTTATCATCTGGAGATCATCCTCCTGAGGATAAACTACTTCAATGGAGGAATCAGCTTGATTAATGACAACGGAATTGATACCCGATAGTTTAAGCAACTTATTATTTATAGTTTTTGCGCACCCGCTGCACTTAAGGTTGGCAATATGAATTACTGATTTCATAATGCTTTTATTAATTAATAGCTGGTAGTATTAAGAATGGAAGTTCAATATTGAACAATCCTAAACGGCTAGTACTTTTTTTGAATAACTTCTTGAGCCAATTTCTTTTTGTATGTATCATCACCAATGTATCTGCTTTATTTTCTTCACAGTATTTTTGCAAAGTGCGTGAAATAGATCGATCTGGTTTAAGCGATTTATAGTCATATTGTATACCATGTAGTGGACTGCTTGGATGAAGATCATATTGGTCCATTATATCATGTTTCCGTTTTACATGTACCAGGTGCAATACAAATTCCTTGGGATCAAACAGCTCTTTAAGTGGTTGAGTTTCTTCAGCCAGATGAGTGAAATCATTATTAACGCCTAAAACAATATTATTAATTGGCTTATATTTCACTTTTTCCGGAATTACAAACACAGGTCGATCCAGTTTTTGAATCAAATAAGCTGAAACACTTCCCACGGTAACCTCTTTGAGCGAAGTAAGCCCTTTGGTGCCTAGTACGACCAAGTCATATGATTTCTTTACACTCAATTGAACAATCAAGCTTTTAGGATCAGCAATATAAATCATCGCTTTAAAATTAACCTTCGGGTACTGGTCCTTCAGTTCTTTTATCAATAAGTCTAAGTCAAGTTTCGCTCTATCTTCCAGATAATCATCAATTTTTAAGAACATCTGAGATCGGCTACGCAGATTAATGCAATGAATCAAAGAAAGATTTCCTTTGCCTTTAGATTGCAAATAGGCAGCTGCCCAGTGTGCGGCATTGACAGAGCAATTAGAAAAATCTAAAGCGCATAGGATTTTCATAGGACATCATCTTTATGGACGAATAATACAGGTATTGCAGATTGTAAGATCAATTCTTTAGACAAGCTTTTAAATAGCAAGGAATGTACGAAGGTTTGATTTTTTGGAATGACAATTAGTAAATCAGCTTTAAAATTATAAGCTGAACTTAATATGGACTGGGTAATATTTTTATCTTGGATCACAGCAAGTTCAAATCCAAATGACGGATCAGTTTCTGCTATTAACTCATTAATAATGGTTTCACTTCCACTAATATCAAGCTCCGAATCACCGGTATGAATGTGTAGGAATTTTACAAAAGCCTGATGAAGTTTATTCCATTTTTTAAGTATAGAAATGACTTTATGATTTTCAGGATAGTAATCACTGGCCACCAGAACGCGTTTCAGTTTTTTAAATTGAGCATAACGAGGTACTAGATAAACAGGTATGTTTAATGTTTTGACTAAGCCTAAAGAAATAGTCCCAATCCATCGATCAAAAAAATCGTATTTATCTCTGGTTCCAATCACCATTGCATCAAACTTATTTCGATCTATATATTTTCTTATTTGAGGAACGGTGTCACCTTCCAGAATCATTACTTCTATTTGAACTTTGTCGAAAAGGTCATTTCCAAATTCAGAGCGGATCAAATCTGAAAGATGATCTTTGAGGATCTCAAATTTGGTTTTTGCTGATTCAATGTTCAAAGGTTCATTGATGCTTACCATTGACTTGGTTACATGGACTACTTCAAATGAAGCATTGTCAAAACTTTTAACAGCATAATCGAAAGCATTCAAAGATACTTCCGTAAAATCCATGGGAATGATTACTTTTTTCATGACTTCAAAGAATGAAATATTAGCAATGGGATCCTAGTGTTAATGGCCATTCTCCTGGTTATACTTTTGTGGAAAATAGTATCGAAAAATCCGCGATGAGGCGTAGACATTGATATCAAATCGATCTCTTGTTCTTCTGCATATTTATCGAGGCTTTGAACCACGTCGTCACTTTCTATTGTGGCGATTTTGATCTTTGATTTCGGATAATTATTTTTCCAATATTCCAATAAAGTTTGATCGGGATAAACAACAGCATGAGGGGCTACATGGACTAAATGAATTTCAGCATTGTAAGGCTTTGCAAAGTTGGCTAACCTGGATAAAGTTTCCGCATCCAACTGCGGATCGTCACATGCATATAAAATATTTTTGATGGGGTGAAAGTGGGCTTTAGGTGGTATTATAAAAACAGGGCATTTCGCATTTTTTGCAATTTCAATGGATGTAGAACCAAATATTTTTTTGAATGATCCTGTTGTTCCAGTGCTTCCTACTACGATAAAATGATTTAATGGATCAGTAATTAGATCATTTATATCCGTACCAGCAAACCCCACCACAAATTCTTTATCGATAAGTACTTTTTCAGAATGATCACCTACCCAGTAGGTATTCATTTGATTTACAAATTCTTTCAATTGTTTTTTGCGAATATCTTCTGTATCAAAATCAGTCAAGACGGTTCCTTCATATTCAATAGATCTTGGATGATAAAAATGAACCGCCTTGAGCATTCCATTGTGAAAACTACACAGTCCTCTTGCATACTCAAATGCATTGACAGATGTCTCCGAAAAGTCAGTAGGGATGATAAATTTTGTCATGATACCAAAATTCTCTTTTTTAAGCAGTTTGATATTCAATTCTTGAACGAATTTGTTTAAATCGGCTCCTTGGGTGTAGGATAAATCTAGGGACCTGTTTACTTTTACTGTTGGAATAGATTGGATGTTATCTTGCATAAACTGATCTGTGGAATTGATCTCTTCAATTTCTAATTCGATAGCTGCTTTCTTCGCCTGTTCTTCCATCATCAATTTAACAAAATGATAAGTAGATGAAGGGTGCCCATAAAGTTTTATCCGTACCATATTACCCATTGTTTTTTACTAAATATTTAATGATATCTAATGGGGTAATAATGCCTCGAAGAATTCCATCATCTACAATCAGGACAGCATGGAAAAGATTTTCTTTAAAGACCTCAATAGCTATATCAATCGATTCGTCCGGACTCATCTTTGCCAGACCTTTCGTCATGACATCTTTTACCTTTCTTGTTTTGAGTCTGAACAGGTCAATTTTATTATTTTGACGGTCGTCGTGAAAGCCTCGTTTAAAGAACAAATAATCAGATTTACTAATCATACCCACCAAAAGACCTTCGTCGATGACCGGCAAGTGATGGATTTTTTCCCTTTGGAAAATATCCTCCACTTTCTTCATGCTGTCTTCGGGGCCCAGTGTTATTACCCGATTCGTCATGATACTTGAAATAGGTTCAGAAAGATTCATATATTTAATTTTTTATTCCAAATGTAAATTTGGAAGGCTCTTTATAGAATGATAGGGATCAATGTTCCTTATGATATTCATCAGACAAACTATGCCAGAAGTCCATACAGAATATGCATTAAGACTTAAGGCCATCATTGATACGGCCATTGACGGAATCATTACAATTGATCATAAAGGGATTGTAGAAACAATGAATGCCTCAGCGGCCGCTCTATTTGATTATAAACCGGAAGAGGTAATTGGAAAAAATATCAACACGTTGATGCCAGAGCCTGATCATTCTGAGCATGATGGATACATCAGCAAATACTTGAAGACTAAAAAAGCACACATTATCGGTGTTGGCAGAGAAGTATTAGGTAAAAAAAAGAATGGCCTGACATTTCCATTTCGCTTAGCAGTAAGTGAAGTAATTCTGAATGATCGAATTCTATTTACAGGTATTATCCATGATTTAACCAAGGTAAAAAAAGCAGAAGCAAACCTGATTCAAGCTAAAGTGAATTTAGAAGAAAAAGTAGAAGAAAGGACTAACGAATTGGAACTAGTCGTCAATAAATTGTTAGGAACCAATAAGCAATTGGAAAAGAGTCAACATGAATTACAATTGTCTTTGGAAAAAGAAAAAGAATTAAATGAGTTAAAGTCCAGATTTGTTTCCATGGCCTCCCATGAGTTTAGGACTCCCCTGAGCACTATCATGTCTTCTGCATCTCTCCTTTCAAAATATAATGACCTTTCACAAATAGACAAAAAAGAAAAGCATATTAATCGAATTAAGTCCGCAGTAGAAAATCTAACAGGAATACTTAATGATTTTCTTTCGCTCAGTAAACTGGAAGAAGGAAAAATATCTGTGAATCCTGAAGAGGTAGATGTAGTAACTCTGTTAAATTTAGTTATTGATGAAGTAGAGGGTATAAAAAAAGAAGGTCAGGAAATAAAGCATCTGGTGGTTGGTGAATTCAAAAAACTGTATTCGGACCCAAGAATTCTAAAAAATATATTTTTTAATTTGATCACAAATGCCATAAAATATTCATTACCGGATCGTATTATTATGTGCGAAATTCATTTTAAAAATGAATTCCTTATTTTTAAGGTTAAAGACAAAGGAATTGGTATACCGGAATTTGAACAGAAATTCCTATTTGAACGATTTTTTAGAGCTTCAAATGTTGAAAATATTCAAGGAACTGGTTTGGGATTAAATATCGTTAAAAGTTACATAGATCTGTTAGGAGGTATTATTGAAATGACCAGCAAAGAAAACGTAGGATCAACATTTACTATAAATATACCGTATCGTATATGAAAAAGATATTAGTCATAGAAGACAATTATGAAGTTAGAGACAATATTTGTGAAATATTAGAATTGGCTGGTTACAAAGTGATTTCAGCAGAGAATGGTAAAATCGGTACTGAAAGGGCTATGCAAGAATCACCGGATCTAATATTATGTGATGTGATGATGCCTGAACTTGATGGATTTGGAGTTTTGAAAATACTCAATAAAAATACTAAAACCCATGATATTCCTTTTATTTTTTTAACGGCTAAAGCAGATAAAACAGATTTTAGGAAAGGTATGGGATTAGGTGCTGATGATTATATCACCAAGCCATTTGATGATACAGAATTATTGGATGCAGTGGAAATCCGTTTGTCCAAGCGTGAACATTTACAGAGTATATTTGATCAATCCGAACGCAGTCTTCAACAATTTTTTTCGGAAGCCCGCGCAAAAGCATCAATGGATCAACTATCTATGGACCGTGAGATTCGTAAGTATCAAAAAAAGGATTCTATATATGAAGAGGGTCACAATGCGAGGTGGTTATTTTTCGTAGTTACTGGAAAAGTAAAAGTGAGCCAAATTAATGATTTTGGGAAAGAATTGATTACCCATATTTATAACCCAGGAGATTTTTTTGGATACTTTCCTTTGTTGCAGGGCATTACGTATAATGACAATGCTTATGCCATGGAAGATACCACTTTAAGACTGATCCCACATGCAGATTTTACTTTATTACTGTTCAATAATCGTGACTTTGCTGCTCAATTTATAAAAATGATAGCCAGTAATGTAGGTGAGACTGAACAGCATTTAATAGAACTTGCTTACAGCTCAGTAAGAAGACGAGTCGCTAGTGCTTTATTATCGCACATATTAGATGTAGAAGAAGATTTAGAAGATCCTATTATTCATGTTAGCCGAGATGATCTGGCGGCTACAGCCGGGACGGCAAAAGAGACCTTGATCCGGACGCTTTCTGACTTTAGAAATGAAGGATTAATAGCAATAGATGGTCAGTCCATCCAAATCTTAAACCGTAAAGGAGTCCAGACCATGCCTCAGTGATTGAGGGTTTAAGCCATAGTCCTTACGACTTTTTTAATTTATGATGGATACACCGCTCGCAAAAATGTACTGCCCAATTTGTTAGTTGCAAGGATTGGATGAGTGATCATTTGTTGAAACAGTTGGTAATCGTGAAGTAATTAATAAAGGTTGTCACAAGCTGTGCCGGACAACCTTATTCTACAAATCCAAGTGGTAAAAAGACATACAGCAATCAGAGATTCAAAGTGTACGTTCCAAACTAGTCGGTTCGACTGGTGGTGTAAGCAGGAATTACTCTGGAAAGATGTATAAAACCTGGTTTGGCAAATCGATCTTTTGGTAGTTTGCCATATAATAACATTTCATACTGATTGGTGTCCAGAATTACCAACTGACCTATCTTTTTATGGTTCCTATTTTTTACAACGATTACCTCACGAGTCAATTCTGCACCTAGAATCTTAATCTTCATCTCTTCAATATGCCACCAATGCTTCGCTTCTACTTTCGAACAAATCGGTGAGTTGCCTACCCGATGCGTTACTTTTCCATCTAACAATGAGAAATCCAGGATTTGATGCTTTTGGCAATAATCATATTCAAAGGCAGCAAACTTAGTGCGGAATCCATCTAAATTTATATCGACAGGAAGATCATACCATACGTCGCTAACTTCCCATTCACCAAAAAGCCTAATTGTCGACCCTAGTGAATTAATGTCTTGTGACCATAATGGGGTAGAATACATTAACCCAATAAATAATATACTGAGTAGATTTTGTTTCATGTCAGATTTATGACGGTTGCCAAAAGCGATTACGAAAAAAATAGTTGTGACTTTTTAGGATATTTTACGAGTTGATAATTTGAGAAGTGAATCCATAATTGATACAAATGGATGTAAATATTTTGGATATATTTGAATCACTTACTATTATAGATAAGATTATTTCGTGTTATGAACTAGTTTTACCCGCTTTAGGACCCATTATTATTTATCCAAAAAAGATGAGACTTAATACTAAACCCTTCATTTTTTCCCAATTTTTAATCCAATTTATATGTTTATGGTTGGGTTTATTTGCCATAGGATGTTCTGGTGATCAAGCAGAAGTACAAACTATACTTTTGCGTTATCCCAAACGAATTAAATCAGTTGAAACTTATTTAAGCTTGTATAATAGGCAGAAAGAATCGTCTCCCTCTGCGATTATTCAACTCCTTGCAGAACTAATTATGAGCAGAGAATTGTTGGATTTTCAGCAACTAGATAGCCTTGAAAAACTGACGGATTTTTCTAGTTTTTCTTTATTGGATTCAGTTTATTTTAACCTAACTAAAGGCATCATTTGTCGCCAAAAAAATGAATATATACGAGCCGATTCACTAATGCATTGGGTATATTCCTATCGTGATTTACTCCATCCTTCGGACCGCGCGTATTTATTGGACGAGTTAGGTATTATTAGATTGTTCATTTATAATGAAGATTCTCAAATTTACTTTGAGGAGGAGTATGAATATTTGAAAGCTGGCGATTTTACCTACCCCTCTACCAAAAACTATTTTTATTGTCAAGCTTTCATTCAAAAGCAAAAACTCGATTTTGATCTGGCTGTCACCTATGCTAAGTCCGCCATTGATCATGCAAAAAATGAAAAATTTGAGGACAGTATCTTTCGCGGAAAATGTATTAATCTATTAGCCAATATTCACTTCGAAAAGAAAGAATATCATCAAGCTAGAATCAACTATCGGGAATCCTTGAAACTAGTATCGGGAAATACCATTAATACCATTAAGGAGAACTTAGCTAGGTGCTTAGTCTATTTAGATAGTCTGGATAGCGCAGAAGAAATTATCCTGGAAAATATCCATGCAAAAGAAAGGCTTCAAAAATCGTATAGTATTTTAGGATTGATCTTAATAGACAAGGGAGATTATTTAGGGGCGATTGATGCTTATAAGTCATGTCTTGAACACACACCCAGGAAAGCTGTATTATCCAGAGTAGAGGCTTTGCGTGGTTTGGGTATTGCCAGGTATGAATTAAGAGATTTTGATGAATCCATCCAGGATTTTGAAGCCTGTTTGTCATGGATTGATGATGAAATTTCGAATGGGGCTTCCATGAGTACCCTAGAATTTGAACTTTATTTGATCGAATCTATTAGGACACATGCTTGGATAGCGATCAATCATATGGAAAAAGAACAAAAATACAATGGTTCTGATTACACGGAGTTTCTGCACCATTATGCCTTAATTGATTCGATGTTAATCCTAAGTAAACAACTTGTGCATGAAAATATTCAACGCTCCTTGAGTAATGAGTATAAACAAATATTCATCGCAGGAATCAATCGATTGTTTCGAATAAAAGAAACGGGAATAGCCTGCGAATTGAAGAGGGTTATTGATAGCCGGATTCTCAAATGGTTTGACCACAATAAGTCTAACAGCTTGTACCAGCAACGACAAGCGATACTAAATTCATTTAATGTCAGCAATGAAAACGTTCCTAAATTACTGTCTCTTCAATCCAGATTGCTCAATATTTATAATCGCCCCTTCGGGGGGAGTACTTATTCAAGCATTCGAAAACTAAATGATTCAATATCCAATCTTAAGCCTTTTCCAATCAGTAAAGCTTCTTATGATATTGATAGTATTCAAGCAAAACTTTCAAAAGAAGATGTAGTAATTGCCTACTTACAAAGTCGTGATAAGTTTTATCTGTATATACTTACAAAGGATACATTACACATTAATTATATCAAGCATGATTCTTTGATCAATGCTAAAATAGAACGGTATAAGAAACTAGTTTCTAATGAACCACGATCTTCCAAGTCAAATTATTATGATCCGTTGGCACGTAATCTTTATCAGGAATTATTAGGTAATTTCACCAGTGAAATAAAACAGAAAAAAAATTGGTATGTATTAGGTGACGGCCTGTTAGATAATTTTCCATTTGAATCTTTGATCTATCCAAGTGATCCAGCATCCAAATTTGCTGACTACAAGTACCTTATTTGCAATCACCGGATTACAAACGGTTTTTCTTTAAGGCTTTTACTTGATCATCTTACTCCTGATACCATAAATTATTCTTCGGTAAGTATTCTTTCCGGACCTACAGACGAAATGGGTTTTGTTGATGAGAAAAAATATATTGAAGACCTCATAAAAAAACATGATCAACCTATTTTGTTTAATGAAATATTGACCAAAAATGACTATCATGAAGTAATCCAAGATAGGGGCATTGTTCATATTGTTTCCCACGCCTATGCAGATCCCTTATCAATGTCTCGGTCCTATATTTTAATGGAAAAGGATACGAACTTTATGGGTGATATCTACGCGTTCCCGGTTAAATCAGACTTGATTGTATTAAGCGCTTGCAATACTCGTCAAGGTGCTTATTATTCGGGAGAAGGTGTTTATAGTTTTGCTCGATCATTTTATATGTTGGGGGCAAGACACATTGTTAGCACTACCTGGAAAGTTCCAGTCAATTTAGTGCCGGAATTAATGAGTAATTTCTACCAGGGATTATTCAATAAGGAAAATATTAATACAGCCCTGTACAACTCAAAACTCCAGTATTTAGACCAAGCCGATCTTATGCACCGCCATCCTTATTTTTGGGCTGGAATCAATTCTTATGGTGATCAGCTGGTATTTTACTAATCTTTATTCAAGGTGTAAGTATATAATTGGTAAGGCAGAAGATCATCCTAAAAGGGTCAATGGTAACATTAAAGAGGTTAACCCCTATCAATAACCATTGACCCGAAATCTTAACTAAAATGAGATTCTGCGGTTAGATTTATTATCAAAAAGATAATTTATCCAATCAAATAATGGTGGTGGATCCGATGTTCCTCCTCCACTACCCGGATCATCTGGATCTGGCATTAAGGAATAAGGAATAAATCCGTCATTCTGGTTAATGAATGTAGTATAAAAAGAATCGTCTAATTGATCTTGTTGGCACTTATCTTTGCCGAACATCGAGTTTAATTGATTTGCCATATTCAATAATTTTTAAAGCATTAAAAAATGAGAAATGCGCGCAATTCGACCTTAGTGCTGAAAAGATAAATAAGTAACCCAATCAGTCGAATAATTATTTAATGTTGATTCCATGGCACAAGAACAATCTGACCACATAGGACCATCAGTAGATTCTTTTTATATTCAGTTCATGAAACAAAATAGATTCGTTTTATTAATATTGGTAGCATCTATATTCATTGGGTGTCGTGCTTCAAAAGGAGCAGCTGAGGATAAGCTTACATTGGATCAAGTATTGAAAAACCCAATTTTTGGAAAGCATTTTGTAGGCTTTGGCCTGTACGACCCAAGTCTAAAGAAATATCTATATACACAAAACGTTGATAAATATTTCACACCCGCATCTAATACTAAAATACTCACCTTATACAGTGCGATGCGTATACTCAAAGACAAAATCTCGACTTTCAAGTATGCTACTCGGAACGATACAATTTATATATGGGGAATGGGGAATCCGAGTTTTCTTAATCCATGGCTCCCAGAAAGTCACTCAGAATTAAATTACTTCAAATCAATTAATACTGTAGTTAGTATATCGAATAGTCATTTTATGGATGACCATTTTGGCGATGGTTGGGCATGGAATGATTATAAGTATGCTTATCAAGCTGAAAAATCCTCTCTTCCAATCTATGGCAATATGGTTGCCATGACTGGAGAACCTTTCACTAAAAACTTTGTCATGTACCCTGGGTTTTTCAACAATTTTGTAGACATAGATATTGATACTACTTATGATTATGGAAGGATGGTAAGGGCTCCGAATGAAAACACTTTTTTATATAACTACCAATTATTTGATACGATTGACAATAAACGCGAAATGCCCTTGCTAATGGGTATGGATCTTTTGAACAATCTTATCGATGACACAATAGGAATTCAACTGCTCCCTGCTACGGTCAATATAAAAGATTTTGAGTATGTCGAAACATTATACAGTGATACAGCTATTGATTCCATATACAAAAGGATGATGCATATCAGCGACAATTTCATAGCTGAGCAATTGCTACTCAATTGTTCAGCTGAGTTATTTGACACGATGAATACTTCTAAGGTTATTGATTGGATACAGGATTCACTTTTTAAAGATATAATCGATCCTTTTCAATGGGTAGACGGATCCGGTCTTTCACGGTATAATATGTTTACACCCCGCTCCATAATCCAGTTACTGAGTTACATCTATGCACTAAAACCGATGGCCTATATAAAAGATATTTTTCCAGGAGGAGGTCATTCAGGCACCATTGAGTCCTGGTATGGTTCTAAGGAAGAGAATCCGTGGATTTGGGCAAAGACAGGATCGCTCAGACATAACCATTGTTTAAGTGGCTATATCCAATGCGATAGTGGAAAAATATTGATTTTTAGTTTTATGCACAATCATTTTATCAGCGCAACCTCAGTAGTAAAAAATGAAATGGAAAAGGTATTGCGCCTTATTAGAGAAACGAATTGAGAGCGTGAACATGATTAAAGTCATGTGTCCACGTAAATGAGGTAGTTTAGGAATATTACGTGTAAGCTATAAGTCAATGATTTATGATTCTTTTGATCATCCTCTCAACAAATTAATGATCAAATTAAACAGCTCAGTATTGCAACGACTAATTTGTACTTTTTCTTGGTAAACAAACTAAGAATCTGATCTTTAAGTAGTTACATATTATTGTGTCAAGGTGAAATATTAATTTATGTTAAATAATGGAACAATTCACTAGGCTGATGCAACTTTAATATAGATGCTGCCGTCTTACTAGTGAAATTGAAAACAAGAATATCATGGTCTATACTCAAAATATTGCCAGCTTAGAATCTTCTTCTTCACCATTACAACTAGGATTCTCTCCATTGTTTTCACAATGCGATTTCATTAGAATTTCAATTCAAGAAGATGACTTTCTACCTTATGAACTTATCAGAAAAGACAAAGGTATATTCATGCATGTGGTTAGACCAGTATTGGCAGTCTTACCGCAAGTAGATATTTATGAAATGGGAGGTCGAATGGGGGAAGAGAGTGTATATGGTTATTTAGCAATCAGAAAAAATAAAAATGCTGAAACTGCTTATTTACTACTTTCTAAACCCAATGAATTTGGCAAAAATCTATTAAATCATTTTAAGGTTGCTTTACGCCGAATCTTGTTTTTTGATAAAGCAATAGTACAATAGCGCTAAATGAGTACTATTTTTTTCCTTGGAACCTTTCTGGTTTAAGTACACTCATTATAAAAAAATGCAGATTTTTTGTGGTTGTTCGCTTTGAGTTAAGTCTTAGGGTTAAGTAAATCAACTGCTGAGATGTATTTAACTGTTCCCAATACAAGCATTGCCCTACTAGGCAATATAACGCTTAAAAGTAATTATCAAGGAAATGACCTTGTTTATTTCGTTCAAGAACGGGTAAATGAAATGCCTGCTTTTCTTCCATATTCCTACGATATACCGGCCTTATGCATTCGACTAAACCTCGTACGAGCAAGAAATAATGATTTGTACGAATTTGGGGGTAGCTATGGTGAGGAAGCTGTTTGTGGTTATTTATCTTATTTGGATAACACGATTTCTGTAACCTTTACCACGTTAAAAAACAAACCAATTCTGGCTTCATTTGAACAAAAAGAGCAAACACACCTACAAATTGCCTAATCCGGTAAAACGTATAACCAATATCTTTTTAGGTTACTTTTTCTTTTTCTTTTTGGCTTCTTCAGCAATTGAATAAGCTTTATCGGTCCAAATACGCAGTTCGGAAGGATTTTCTAATACATCCAACGGGCATTCATAATAGGGCATATTGGCCTTGGTGTTTTTTTTATGATTGAACTGTACCATACCTTTCGCTTCGAAATCAGGGATACTGGATGTATCGACCCTGAGAAATAATTTGTCTTTATCCGACAACATAGCAAACATAATACCCTCTCTAAAAATACCCACTCCACCAAACATTTTTCGAATAGCCCAATTTGGAATTTTCTCAAATCGTTCATTAATAAATGCTACATAATCTTCAGAAACGGCCATAAATCAAATATTTAGCAGGACACCAAGTAATAAAATAGGACCTTCGCCAACATCTGATCCTTTAGTTTTAATGTTGATTTCATAGCCAAATGCCAAGGTTGGGCAAATGTAAAGACTACCGACTTCAAAAGTGTATCCACCCATAAGGGTTGGTTGTAAGACCGTTACATCCGTTTTACCGGTGGTTTGATTAATCTGACTGATCCGGTCTTTCCAGGTAATTTTATTGAACCAAAGGTCGGAGCGGGCTTCCAAAAACCACTCATCATAGAGTTGACTAAAGTAATATCTTAGACCGAGTGTTCCTCCGAAACCACCGCCTCTTTCATCTTCATGGACGCCCAGATCCCGGTGCCTGACTAGGTTATATCCTGCACGTGCATGTCCCAGAAGCTGATTACTCAATTCGTAATCCGTAGTAATGCCAGCAATTATTCCTGTTGGGTAACCTTGTATCTCAAGGCCATACTTGAAAGAATTCTGACTGAATGTGCTTATTGTAATCCCCAGGCCTATTAAAATAAAAAAGAGTTTATTCATCATTCTTGTATTGAAGTATCCAATTATTAAAGATAGAACTTGTTTTTAAGCCAATTCTTTAGCATAAATGGCCATTAAATACCGGATATCTTATCCCTTATACCCCATACCCATTAACCATTATATATCTACATTAGCATACTTGGCATTGGCCTCAATGAAAGCTCTTCGAGGTGGTACTTCATCACCCATTAACATCGAAAATACGCGATCGGCCTCGACGCCATCTTCTATGGTAACCTGCTTAAGTTGTCTACTTTCCGGATCCATTGTCGTTTCCCATAGTTGGTCTGCATTCATTTCACCCAACCCTTTATAGCGTTGGATTTTCACAGCGACATCTTTGCCTTTGGTATAAGCCTCGACCGCCTCGGATCGTTCTTCTTCCGACCAACAATATCTAAATTCTTTCCCTCTTTTAACTAAATAAAGTGGAGGAGAGGCAATGTAGATATGACCACTGTCGATTAGTGGTTTCATATATCTGAAGAAAAAGGTGAGTATCAAAGTAACTATATGGCTGCCATCCACATCCGCATCGCACATGATAACAATCTTGTGGTAGCGTAATTTTTCAATGTTTAAGGTACGTTCTCCATCTTCATCTTCAGCAATACTCACCCCGAGCGCTGTGAAAATATTTTTGATTTCTTCATTTTCATAGATCCGGTGCTCGAGTGCTTTCTCTACATTTAATATCTTACCACGCAGCGGAAGGATTGCTTGAAAAAGTCGATCTCTACCTTGTTTAGCCGTACCACCAGCTGAATCACCTTCTACCAAAAAGATTTCAGACATTTCAGGATCTCTGGAACTGCAATCCGAAAGTTTTCCTGGTAGTCCAGTACCGGTGAGAACATTTTTGCGCTGAACCATTTCTCTGGCTTTACGAGCTGCTTCTCTAGCTTTGGCTGCAAGAATAACCTTATCAACAATACGTTTTGCAAGTTTTGGATTTTCTTCTAGAAAATTTTTGAGTGCTTCTCCTACCGTCTGGGAAACAATGCTTAAAACTTCAGAGTTACCCAGTTCCCCTTTCGTTTGTCCTTTAAACTGAGGCTCAGGTACTTTTACTGAAATAATCGCAGTTAGTCCTTCTTTAAAATCTTCACCCGAAATGTTAGTAACCTTTGCTTTCGCGAACAATCCATTTTCATCTCCATATTTCTTAAACTCTCTGGAAAGCGCTCTGCGAAATCCGGATTCATGGGTTCCACCATCACGTGTCGCAATATTGTTTACAAAAGATATAATGTTGTCTGTATAGGAAGTATTGTATTGCATGGCTACCTCAATGTCCACATTATCTTTTCTTCCCGTCACATAAATTGGATCTTCAATAAGCGGTGTTCTAGCCTCATCCAAATACTTTACAAATTCAATTAGGCCACCTTCACTATAGAATACATCACTCCGGTGCTTTCCTTCTTCATCGACTGTGCGCTCATCTATAAGCTTGAGGGTGAGCCCCTTGTTCAAAAAGGATAATTCTCGAAGACGATGTGACATCGTTTCATACTTGAATTCGAGCGTTTCAAAAATTTCATGATCGGGTTTAAAGGTAATTATTGTACCAGTACTAGCTGATTTTCCAATGATTTGGACATCACTATTGGGTTTACCACGCGTGTATTCCTGAACATAAATGTTTCCCTCGCGATGCACTTCAGCCCGGACATGTTCACTCAGGGCGTTTACACAACTCACACCTACTCCATGCAATCCACCGGATACTTTGTAGGTGGCTTTATCAAACTTTCCACCGGCATGCAATATGGTCATAACTACCTCAAGGGCCGATTTTTGCAATTTTTCATGCATACCTGTTGGTATACCCCGTCCATCATCCGTTACTCTTACTGAATTGCCCTTTTCAATAACAACTGAAATTTCAGTACAATGGCCAGCCATATGCTCATCAATGGAGTTATCCACCACTTCCCATACCAGATGATGAAGTCCTTTTGTATCTGTACTTCCAATATACATTCCGGGCCGCTTTCGAACTGCTTCAAGTCCTTCCAGTGCCTGAATGTTATCAGCACTATAATCTGATCCTTGTTTACTCATAAATTTTTATTAAAATTAGGGTGCGAAAATACAAAAAATAGCGCGGTAATAAAAGAATTTGGTGTGTATTAAACTACCTTTAATTCGGGGAATATTTATCTGCTTTCTTATTCATTATCAATAAGTAACATATTTCAGCATTTATATTCTATTACTTTTGATAAACGATCTTAATTCGATTTTATCTTCCTTCCATTTTAAGGTGTATTTTTGCCTCATCATGCTGAGTGCGAAAACGGAAGTTATTTATTCTATTGATTCCTTAGATGCCACTGCAGGAAGTATCCTAAATATGGCAATGGATAAACGAATTTGGCTATTTTATGGGGAAGTCGGCGCTGGGAAAACCACATTTATTAAATCTTTATGTGCTCATTTAGGCGTATTGGACAATACGCAGTCTCCATCTTTCTCTTTGATTAATCAGTACCTGGGGTCAAAAGGAGGTGAATCCTTGGATATTTACCATATTGATTTATATCGAATCAATCACCTCGAGGAGGCTTTAAATATAGGGATCGAAGATTATTTGACGGAAAATGACTACTGTTTTATTGAATGGCCTCAAATTATAGAACCAATATTGCCAAAAGAAACCTTTAAAATATTATTTGAGATAGTAGACCATTCTTCCAGGAAAGTTCTAATTTTATAATAAGCAAATGACAGGAGACGCTGCGAAATATAAACCGCCCGGATATTTTACCGGAAGTGAATTTCAGGTTCAGGAAGAAGTATTGGCTGTAGAAACCAATCCACAAAAGCTTTATATAGGGATCCCAAAAGAAACAATCAACCAAGAAAATCGGGTTGCACTTTCGCCAAATTCGGTTGTTGCATTGACCGGGATAGGCCATCGCGTAGTAGTGCAAACAGAAGCGGGTTTAAATTCAAATTTTACCGATCATGAATACAGTGAAGCCGGTGCGGAAGTAGTTTATAGTCAAGAAGAAGTTTTTAATGCACAGATCATCTTAAAGGTAGCACCACCCACTCTAGAAGAGTGTGAGTATTTTAAGCCCGGACAAATTCTAATATCTCCTTTACAGATTCCGTTGTTATCTACCGAATATATTCAGAAGCTCAAACAGAAGCGCATAATTGCTATTGCCATGGAATATCTGCAAGCGGATGATGGTTCATATCCCGTGGTGAGGATTATGAGTGAAATGGCTGGATATAGTGCCATCCTGACAGCAGCTGAACTCTTATCAAATTCTAAGGGAGGAAGGGGTGTTCTCCTTGGAGGAGTGGCGGGTGTACCGCCTGCTAAAGTCGTTATTCTTGGAGCAGGTGTGGTAGGTGAATTTGCTTCAAGAGCTGCGTTGGCTTTAGGCGCTACGGTTCGTGTATTTGACAACAATGTCTATAAATTGATGCGTCTTCAGAATCACATGGGAAGGCCATTGCATACTTCTGCGTTAAATCCAGTATACCTAGGTTTTCAATTATTAAGTGCGGATGTGGTCATTGGAGCTATTCATTCCGGAAGTGGAAGTGCTCCGATAATTGTTACCGAAGAAATGGTTTCCAAAATGAAACCGGGTGCCGTAATCATAGATATAAGCATCGATCAGGGTGGATGTTTTGAAACGTCCGAGGTAACTTCTCATGACAATCCTACGTTCGTGAAATATGATGTCATTCATTATTGTGTACCCAATATTGCTTCTAAAGTAAGTCGAACAGCATCAGTAGCTATCAGCAATATTTTGACTCCTTTTCTTATGCAAGTAGGTACCTCCTTGAGCATAGAACATTTATTGTACTCCAATCCTGGGATTCGACATGGCGTCTATATGTATAAAGGCTGTCTGACCAACGAATATTTAAGTAAACGGTTTGATGTAAAATATACCAGTCTGGATCTCTTATTACCCAGTACTTTTTAATTTAGCTTTAGTGCTTGAAGCAATATTAGGAGAACATTATTTATTACAAAAGGACTTGAAAAGGTATTTGGTTACCCAACTATTCTGACACTTTGCCCTGTCTATTATAAAAAAACTAATTAGCATGAGGATCAAATTTTTTTTCTTGCCGGTAGTCCTAATGGTTCTCTTTGAACGGTGTGAAAAAACCGAAGAAATTTACATTGAAAATCCAAGATTCTCTAACATCATTCAATTTGATAATCTACAAGTTGGACAAAAAAGTTATTATGAATTATTGACTATTGAGAATTTTTGGGAGAATGAAAATTTTGAATATATCCAGGATACCTTAATTGTTGAAGTAGTGGCAAAGCAGACTAGCAATGTATTCGAAATTAAAGAATACTTTTTGAACCCTTCGGAAAGGCTGGAAGAAGTTTTCTGGAATAATTATGAAGATGTTACCAATATATGGACTTTGAAAAATGATAGCATCTTCATTACGAATAGTGATTCAAAATATATTTCAACATTGCTGACTTTCTCCAGAGGGCCAATTCCTATCCATAACATTTCCCAACAAAAAGCCCAGATTAAGGGGTGGAAGATTGATGTCCCGTATCAAGGGAGTTATCATGAATATTATATAGAGGATTATGTATTGAAGGGATTTGAATATGAACATCTTAATGCAATAGTTGATAATATGGGTATGCAAGTGGATGGACCAGGATATACCTTCGTATATAATAATCAATCAGGTTTTGTGAAAACAGCTATCTATTCGCCCTGGACTGGAACTGGCAACGGATTTGATCTAATCCGGTGATTTATGGTATTTAGTGGATTAAGTTGATGGAGTTTGTGATTAAGCAATTTACAAAAATTTTGCCTGTCAAATTACTATCTCAAAGTAGCACAGACCTTTAGAATCAAAAAATCGGACAACTGGAGTACCAAAAAACAAAAATCAGTAATTCATAAATCTTATTTCATGCATAAGTTGAAGTTCATCTTGTTCTATTCTATGATTTATTAAATTTTCCTAACTCGTGAAAATGAGACATAGTCTTGCTAATTAAAGTTTAAAAACGCTACCCGTCGTCTAGGTTTTGATGCTGTCTGTAGAAGAATCCTGTCCATTTATATATAGTACTAGGTATGTTTTACTACTATGTATTGCATAGTACTATTTATTTACTTATATTTGTCTTATGAAATTGGACAACACAAAAGCACAGATGCGTAAGGGAGTTTTAGAGCTGTGCATATTATCCATCATAAAGTCAGAAGGTGAAGTATATCCTTCGGACATTATACAACGACTTAAGCAAACAGAAATGATCGTTGTAGAAGGTACTTTATATCCATTACTTACGCGCTTAAAGAATTCGGGACTACTTTCCTATAGTTGGAAGGAATCCACTTCGGGACCTCCGAGAAAGTACTTTAAGATTACCGAGGATGGAGAAACCTTTTTAGGAGGTCTTACTACCTCATGGAAACAATTAGTCGACGCTGTTAATAATTCAATTAAAAAGAAAGCAAAATCAAAATGAATAAAGTGTTAAATATCAATTTAGGCGGTTATCCATTCGTAATTGATGAAGATGCATATGCGCACTTAAGAAGTTATATAAGCGCTTTATCAAAGCACTTTGCAAAATCTGAAGGCCGGGAAGAAATTATTTCAGATATAGAGAATCGAATCGCAGAACTATTAACCGAGAATACCAGTTCCCGATCGATAGTAACCAGAAACCATATAGATGAAGCTATTGCCATCATGGGTACTCCGGAAGATTTTATTGGAGATAGTTATTTCGATGAAGAAATAGGGCATCATCATGGCAGAAAGTATAGAGAGTCTGGTTATAAAACCGGGAAAAGATTATTCAGAAATACAGATGATAAGGTTATTGGCGGTGTTTGTTCAGGTATTGCAGCATACTTTGGCATCGAAGATCCTTTATGGGTAAGGATCGGATTTGCGTTCTTCCTCGTTACTGGGGGAATTGCAGCTCCTTTATACTTTATAATTTGGGCAATAACACCTGCAGCAAAATCTACCGCCGATCGCCTTGCCATGCGGGGTGAACCAATCAATGTCTCCAACATTGCAAAATCAATTGAAGAAGAAATTGATAATTTGTCAGAAACCATAAACGAGATTGGAAATCAGTTTGGTTCAAAAAAAAAATTCAAAGCCAAAAGGCAGGAGGCGCCATTAAGGCAGGGTTTCATGTTTTAGGTAAAATAATTCGAGGTGTCTTTTCTTTCGCTCGAAAAATATTTAAGCCGCTTATAATATTCATCTGCATAGCTCTAATTATTTCGATCATAGTTTCTTGGATTGGATTGCTGTTTGGATCATATTACACTTATCCATACGCCAACTATTTTTTCCCAGGTTCGAGATTAATGTCAACCATTGCTTTGATCAATATATATTTTGTGGCAGCCATTCCTATGGCGTTCCTGATATTGTTTTTCATGAGGTTGATTGGACGGCGCACGATAAACCGCAGCTTAACCAATAAGATGTGGATATTTTGGGGGATCAATTTAATTGGACTGGTTTTCTTCTCCGCTTCGATGGTTAAGCAGTTTAACTTTAAAGGACAGGTCTCAGAGATTGTAGCTCAAGATTTGGATTTAAACAATTTGCACATAAAGCATCGAAATACTGATTATGATGAAATTTTGTTAAGCCTCGGTGATTTGAAGGTATCGGATGAATCCCTTTGGTCAGATGAAATACGCTTAAAGGTGATGCCTTCCGATAATGAATTTTATACTATTCTGAAAAATAAAACAGCCCGGGGCCATAATAGAAAATATGCTCATCAGCTGGCTCGAGATATTGAAAATTTTGCCCAGGTAGAGGATGACCTTTTTCAATTTGAAGAAGTAATCAAAATTCCGCAAGGTGAAAAATGGAGAAACCAACAGGTAGCGATTGAAGTCAAAGTACCGATAGGAAAAACAATCCAATTTGACAATACGCAACGCAGATTTTATATACACACTGATGAGGGATATATTCGTGGTTCACGATTGAAAGGTAAGCAGTTTAAAATGACTGAAGATGGCTTGAAATGTGAAAATTGCAAAACCGAAGAAGATTAAAACTTTTATCTAGATCTATTCATACCAAATCTGACTTTATTTAATTATTAACAGTGTTTGGGCAACAAAGAATTTATACTTTGTTGCCTATTTTTTTATGAAGTGAGTGCAAATGGAAGGGCTTAAGAACCAGCACGACCTTAGCATATCCTCGGCAAATCGTACTTATGCTGCAAATCTTTCAGTTCCATTCATACGATACAAAATTCTTTTTGCGATATTGTACAAATGAAGTTTTTGCCTATAATTTTCATTTTATTAAGTGCCTGTACAAAACCAACGCTTAAATTGGATATCCTGATTGAACAGGGGAGCGTCTTGGATGGGTCAGGCACTGAGGCCATTAAAGTAGATATTGGAATTGTCGGAGATAGTATTGTATTTGTGGGTAATCGAGCCCGGTTCCAAATTAGCGCTGAAAAAATTATTGATGCAACAGGATATGTTGTTTGCCCTGGATTCATTGATCCGCACACCCATGCCACTGCTGACTTAAATAGCCCGGAACGCCATGCCAACCTCAACTATTTGTATCAAGGTGTAACCACCGTATTTATAGGCAGTGACGGAAGGAGCTCAACAGATATTGCTGGACAATTTAGAAAATGGGAAGAACAAGGGATCGGCACTAATGCAGCTACCTATGTAGGACATGCTACGGCTAGGCGATTGGTTATGGGGATGCGCAACGAAGCGCCTACAGAGGAAGAGTTAATAAATATGAAAACCTTTGTTAGAAACGGTATGGAGGCAGGCGCCATTGGATTAGGCAGTGGATTGTATTATGCCCCAGCTAACTTTGCGGCCACGGAAGAAGTGATCGAATTGGCTAAGATTGCAGCTGAATATGATGGGTCCTATGACGTCCACATGCGCGATGAAAGCAGTTACAATATCGGGTTACTGGGTGCTGTGGAAGAGACTATTCGCATCGGTGAGGAAGCTGGTTTACATGCAAACATTGCACATATCAAATGTTTGGGGGTGGATGTCTGGGATACAAGTGATCAAGTCATCGATCTTATCAAAAGGGCTAGATCCAGGGGGGTAAATATTACGGCCGATCAATACCCTTATACAGCTTCAGGTACCAGTATAACCGGCGCATTAATTCCTCGATGGGTACTCGCTGATCATCCGGATCCCACTGCAAAGTTGGAGGATCCCAAAATGCGACCTCTTATCATCAAAGAGATGAAAGACAACATCCGTAAACGTGGGGGTGCGCAATCTTTGTTGCTGACAAACCCAAGTGAGAAGAATGAAAAATATCGAGGCAAAACACTGACACAAGTGGCCGAAGAAATGGGCGTAGAACCTGTAGAAGCTGCAGTTTCCCTTTTCAAAAATGGAGGTAGTAGTGTTGGATCCTTTAATATGAAAGAGTCTGATATCGTAAATTTTATGAAACAAGATTGGGTAATGACGAGTTCGGATGGAAGTAATGGTCATCCCCGGAAGTATGGCTCATTCCCCAAAAAAATGCAAGAATATGTTCTGGAAAAGCAGGTACTCAACTTGCCTGAGTTTGTACATAAAAGTAGTGGCATGACGGCTACTACTTTTGGTATTTCCCGCAGAGGCTACATTAAAGAAGGCTTTTACGCTGACATCATTATATTCAAACCGGAGCGAGTGAAAGATCATGCCACCTTTCAGGAGCCCGAGGTGTTATCCGAGGGAATGGAATATGTAATTGTTAACGGGAAAGTGGTAATCGAGAAAGGTAAATATAATGGTTTTCTTGCTGGGCAGGGCATCAGAAAGATTGAAAAGCCAATTAGCGCAACGCGCTAATCCGGAATTTGATTCCTGATTAGCACGATACAAATTTGTATTCACCACTTCAAGTTTTAATGGTTGGAATCCTTTTAGAATGGGTCAGAATTTTTGGGCTAGTCTTGAGTTAGGGCAAGCTTTTAATTTGCAATCCTAACTTTTTTACACAAAATTTTGCCCTTGATTCCCGGCTAGTTGGTCAAACACATCCAGGGCAAATTCATATTCTTTGATCAGTTTGTCCATATCAATACGTTTCTTTTTATAGTAAACCAAGAGATAATTTCGGCTGCCTTCAATCGTAATTTTTTCTTTACTTAGCAGCAAATCCAATAGATTATCGTCAAAGGTATTGGCAACCCATTCTTGATCTTCGGAATAGATCTCATAATGTTCATTGAATGTTTCATCCTTAATAATGGATCGATCTTTAAAAAACATTTCTTTGAGTCGCTTAATACCTCCTTTAGGTTGAATAATAAAAGTCGGGACCACAATATCCGAACTCTTTATTTCAATAATTGTAGTCTTTTTGGTTCCTCCATCTCCATAATAGTGATAATCATAAATTCGGCTGGAACAGGGGAGCGAAGGTTCAGGATTGGAGATGATACCTCTTAGTCGTTTTCCTTTTTTCCCACTAAATATTTTGAAACCCTTGATGCGGTGATCTTGAGGCCCAAAGCGGTCTCGTTTGACGAATCCTAACTGATATTGCTCAGCAAAAGTAGCCAGCTCTAAAATACGATCATCGCTCCTGAACTTATCTAGAAAGTCATCAATATATTCTTCCATCGCAGCAACTAAATTTCAATCCGAAATTTCATTCATACAAACGGACCAACCGTCAAACATCCCAACGGTCAAACGGTCCAACTATTAAACGGTCCAACTTTCCAACCGTCAAACAGTCCAACCGTCAAACGGTCCAACCATCAAACAGTCAAACCCTAATCCGCAACCGGTCCTTGTTTCTTTAAGTATTTATCTAAGAATTCAACCACTTTGCCATACCCCTCAATTTGATTTTCTGTTTTTCTGAATCCATGGCCTTCGTCTTCAAACAGCACGTAGTCCACTGGTACGCCATTCGCTTTTACGCCAGCAACTATTTCATCTGATTCTACTTGAAGGACGCGTGGGTCATTAGCTCCCTGTAGCACCATTAGTGGTTTAGTTACTTTCTCGGCATGGAATAAGGGTGATATTTCATAAAGTCTAACGCTATCCGCGCTATAGGGATCTCCGAGTTCCTGGTATAGAGCATCTTTGAAAGACTCCCACCAAGGTGGAATTGCTTTAAGCGTTCTCAACCAATTGGTTACTCCAAAAATATTCACTCCGACATCAAATTCTTCTGGTGCAAAAGTAAGCGCTGCCATGACCATATAACCTCCATAAGAACCTCCGATTATCCCTATTTTTGAGGTATCAATGTAATCTAATGTGCTCAAAAATCTTTTGCCATAAATACAATCTTGTAAATCGACTTCACCATGCTTCTGATCATCCATCTTGTAAAAGGATTTACCATATCCGGAACTACCTCGATTATTTACGGCCAGGATTGCATATCCTTTATTAACCATATATTGAATCAATTCAAAATAACTAAGACGCGATTGACCCCCAGGCCCTCCGTGAACCCAAACCATCGCCGGAACTTTATTCTCAACAGATGCCTGATGTGGTGTGTAGAAGATTGCAGGTATATCCAAGCCGTCAAATGATTCGTAGCGTACCACCTGGCCTTCAACCAGATCTTCCTCTTCGATTTCTGGATTAAGGGTATTGGTAAGTTGAACAAAATCTTTTTCATCAAAATTATATACATAGAGGTCAGAAGGCGCTTTGGAATTTGCTGCAGTAAACCGCATTAATTTTTCATCTCTTGAAATTGAAACACCGCTGACCGACTTGCCTTCGATATCCGGAAAGGGGATTTCTTCCATCGTTTTTGCATCAAATAACCTGACCACAGTCTTCCCATCTTCATTTATACCTATTACCCGGTATTTGCCATTCCACGACTCGTATACATACCATACATCCCATTGGGATTCATACACATTCGTTTTTTCTCCAGACTCCAGATCATACTTTACAATGTATTGAAATTCACTTCCCTCATCAGTGAGATAGTATAGTGATTTATTGTCAAGCGTAAAATACTGGGGAGCGTAGTTGGCTTCTTCATTTTCGTTACTGAGGGTGGTCATAGCACCAGTTTGTTGATCCACTAAAAACATTTGATTACTAGAGGTTGTAATGGTTTTAGTTAATACAAAATAACGTTCATCATCCGAGATCAGGTTGACGTCCAGCCCTTCATTATTTTGGTACAACATTTCTGATTCCCATTCTTCAATCGACATTTTGTACATATCAAAAAAATTCGGATCACGTACGTTGGAAATGTAGTAGAAATGTTTTAAATCTCTTGCCCAGCCGCCAAAGCTGGCTTTTTCGCTTTCACCGGGAGTCAAATCGGTTACATTACCATTTAAGTCATACAGGTAAAGGTGGTTTATTTCATCACCTCCTTGATCAGCAGAATAAATGAAACTTTCTTCCTCAGGAAGATAGGTCACCGCAAATATGGATTCCTTTTCAGAATTGGTCAAAACGGTTGGTTCGGATCCGTCTACAGGAATAGCCATCGCATTAAAGATCCCTGATTCATTAGAGGACACTAATAATTTAGAACCGTCCGGAGAGAAGCTGCCTCCTGCTACCCGGATGTTATCATAAAATTGTTCAATAGAGTACTGAGCAGGGATCCGGGGTATCGCTTTCTCTTCAGTGTTTGGTGCACATTGGATCAATAATCCACAAATTAGAAAGGTGGAAAGGATATATGAATATTTCATTGTTTCAGGTTTTCCTGAAAATTAAGGAAAATATTTTTTGAAGAGACTGGTTTATTGTAAAATTAATACGGAGTAATCAAAAGCATCGACCAAATAATACCCCTTAGTCCATTGATAGTTAATGGGATGCCTTAAATGCCTTCTTAGTGCTGGTAATCGAGTTTTATCCAGCAAATTTAAAGGTAAGTGAATTTGCTTTTTTCCTTACCGGCACGTTGATTTTAGATAAAGGAATCTTTCGATCTATGACAATAGGTTGAGGTTTTTTGTGAACCGGGAGGTCAGTCAAACGCCTTCTATCCTTATTCTCGAATAGTAGTTCATAATAAGTCATACAACATCATCTTATAAGTAATTCGGTGAATGAAACATAAAAAAGGTAGGACGGTGTTACGTAAAGAATTACCATTTCTATGCCAGAAAAGTATTTTGGCAGGACTTTAACAATTGAGAAAAGTCTTTTACTTGAGCATTTAAATCACTAATGGAATCAATTCGCTCAATGGATGAATAGTTGATCGGAGAATAATATTAAAAAATGTTACATTTATATGACTGGAAATCCTAGCTTATGAAAAAACTGATATTACTATGTAGCATGTTATTTGGGACCGTTTTCCCTGGATGTAAGTCTTCAAAATATACTCCAGTCGATTATCCGGATATGCAGATCATCTTTGGTAAGGGCGGGGGTTTTGCCGGAACGGTCTCTGAACATTGCATTTTTGAAAATGGCACCGTATTTAAAGGCACCGGATTAATTGAAAAAACGTACGAGAAGAAAGGAAAATTATCCAATGAAATAATGGAACAATTACTAGCTAACCTTGAGACGCTTAAAATTGCAGATCAAAAGTTTAATCGGCCCGGAAATCTATACTCCTATATTGAAATCAAAAATGGTGGTACTAGTACTACCCATCGAATTACTTGGGGAGATCCCCAAATTCCGGTGTCCAAAAACGTCCAATTATTTTTTAATTTATTGAATCATCATGTCTCTAATATTTAATTCTAATTTGATGAAAAAACTAATTCTATTTTCTGCGGCATTCTTTTTATATGCGGTGATATTTGCTCAACCGAATAAATCGTTTTATCAAGACAAATTTACCAGGCCGTATAATCCCAAGCCTAAGGGCACTACCTATAAGATGGGGCCCGTTCATGATCTTTCTCAATATGTAAAAGAAAAACCAGCTCCTTCTTCTTTCACATTGCCTGAACCAATAGACTTCAATCTTTTTGATGTTAAAGTCAAAAAAATAGGAAATTCAGTTTGGGTAGAAGGTAGCCCGAAAAACGTGGATACCAGGATTCGACACCAAAATGCCAAAGCTTACAATTACCTGGACGCCATAAAACGAAAAATTGGAATAAAAAATCCTAAGGAGGCGTATTCCGTTGTGGATAAAACAAAGGACCATCTGGGAATGACGCATTATAAAATGCAACAGAAATTCAAGGGACTGGATATATTCAGTGGAGAGGTTATGCTACATGAAAAAGAGGGTAAGATATCCCATATGAATGGATACATTTATTCAGTAGATACAGTACTCGATCCTGCTTTAGCTCAACTCACCCAGGGCCAGGCTATTACTAGTGCATATGAAGATCTAAACACCACCAAAGAGGAAGCTTCCAAAAATCCATTCCTTCAATTTCTTAAAACAGAGGATAAAAGCCAGCTCCTGATTTATCCTTTCGAGGAAAAAACGTATTTAGCCTATCACCTGAAAGTCCATGCTTCACACAAAGATCACTGGGATTATTTTATTGATGCCACCAATGGACGGATCATCAATAAATATAATACGGTATGTAATTTTTATAGTAAAGCATTGGAAGAGGCAAATCGAACTGCCGGAAAAAATAAGTCGGAAATCCATGAGCACAAGGTGACTAATTCTGTTAACACCAACTACTCTACTTTTGAGGGACCGGCAGTAGGCACAGGGATAGATTTACTGGGACAGCAAAGGGAAATCCATTCCTATGAATCACAAGGAAATTTTTTCTTGATTGATGCTTCTCGAAGTATGTTTAAATCCATTGGAAATGCTGAAAACCCACCGCAGGGGGTCGTATGGACGGTGGATGCTCAACATATTGCGCCTAAAGAGGACAAATTAACTATTGCGGATATAACCTCCGCATCCGCAGATTTTAACAATCCGACGGCGGTATCTGCACACGCCAATGCAGGGGTTGTATTTAACTATTTCAAAAATACGCACCAACGCAATTCGTACAATGGTACCGGAGGTAATTTGATTTCCTTCATCAATATAGTTGAAAAGGACAATATAGGATTTGACAATGCGTACTGGGCTGGTACAGCGATGTATTACGGGAATGGAGATTTTCAATTTGAACGTTTACCTGCTGGATTGGATGTAGCAGCTCACGAGATGGGGCATGGCACTATTTTTACGACAGCCGGTCTTGTTTACCAGGATGAGTCCGGTGCTTTAAATGAATCCTTTGCGGATGTTTTTGGAGCGATGGTGGATCGAGACGATTGGAAAATAGGCGATGATATTGCGCTGAGCTCGTACTTTCCTACTGGAACAATGCGGGACATGGGTAATCCAAATAATGGAGGTTCACAAGTTGGGGACCCGGGATACCAACCTCAAGTCTATGCTAACCGATATACTGGAACTCAAGATAATGGTGGCGTACACATCAATAGTGGGATTGTCAATCATGCAGCCTATTTAATCGGCGAGCAGCTGGGTAAGAGTAAATTAGAGCGTATCTATTATCGGGCGTTGGTCAATTATTTGACCCGTTCTTCTCAGTTTATTGATTGTCGAAAAGCAGTGATCCAATCCGCTGTGGATATTTATGGTGCCAACAGTCCTGAAGCTCAAACGGCTGCCCTAGCCTTCAACACAGTAGGCATATTAGATGGACAAGGAACGGAAACACAGGAAGATGTTGCAACCAATTCAGGTGCTCAGGTGATTGCTTATATAGACACGGATGATGGCCGAATAAATCTGGCCAATCCAAACGATGGAACCGATATTGCCGAAGGACTTACAAATTTTGTGCCTATAAGTCGCCCGAGTATTACTGATGATGGTTCTGTCATGGTCTATGTTTCCGACGACCAAATTTTACGTTTTATAGCTTTTGACTGGGAAGCAGGAGATTATAGTATTGGCGAGATAGAGCAAAACCCACAATCCATCTGGAGAAACGTGGTTATTTCCAAAGATGGCAGCAAACTAGCAGCCCTTACCGCCGAAGAAGATAATCAAATTCATATTTTTGATCTGGTAGGCGGAGGTCAAAAGTCATTTGATTTGGTTAATCCAACCACCCAGGACGGTGTGGTAAATGATAACGTATTACGTGCAGACGCCATGGAATTTGATTTTTCAGGGGAATTTCTGATGTATGATGCAGAAAGCGATTTGAGTACTTACACTTATTGGGATATTGGATTTCTTAATTATTGGGATAATGCATCTAACGATTTTGCGGATGGCCAGATCTTTAAATTAGTCAGTGGACTACCTGAAAATGTTTCCATCGGTAATCCCACTTTCTCAAAAAATAGTCCTTACATCGTAGCTTTAGATTATCTGGAGGTGGTTGAAGATCCTTTCTTCGGCCCTACCGTAGAGTATTACGTCTACGGGTTTAATATTGAAACGGCTGATTACGCTTCGATGGTAAAAGGTACCCGGATCGGATATCCTAATTATGGGCCTGCCGATGATTTTGTATTGTTCACCTCGCAATCTTCCGATATTGTCTTTGATGGCATCTCTACTTTATTTGCCATTCCGCTTAATGCCGATAAAATCTCATTTGCGGACATTGGGGACCTTTTTCAATTCAAGCAGTATGCTACCTGGGCCAATTGGTTTGCTATCGGACAGCGTGACTTCAATACCACCGGAATTAGGTTAAATGAATTAGATCAAAATAATGTTAAGATTTACCCCAATCCGGTAACCCATGAGTTAAAACTGGACTTTGTACTAAAAGCATTGGCTCCTATTGACATTGAAGTTTTAGATGTTATTGGCCAGAGCCACTATAGATACTCGGATCGCTTGACAAATGGACAGCAGACCCATTTTATTGATATGTCTGAGATGTCCACCGGTATTTATTTTGTGCGGTTGACGGTTGATGGAAAGCGTGGAAGCTATAAAGTAGTTAAGCGGTAAAGGAAAAAAGGTAAATGGTAAATGGTAAAAGGTGAATGGTGAAAGTGGGAAAATAAAAATACTCATCATCCGCTTTAGCTCGCTAGGGGATATTGTGCTAACCAGCCCAGTGATAAGATGCCTGAAGCAGCAGCTCAATGCAGAAATTCATTTCCTAACTAAAAGAGGGTTCAAGTCAATTTTAGCGTCCAATCCGTATCTTGACAAGCTGTGGACCATTGATCATAAAGTATCCGAAGTAGTTAATGAGCTGAAGCAAGAACGATTTACCCATATTATCGATCTTCATAAGAATTTTCGTAGTCGTCAGGTTAAATGGTTATTTCCAAAAGCCAGAAAGCTTACCTATTGTAAGGGTACCTGGACGAAACTCAAAAGAATCTATTTAAAAACGATCCCTCCAAAGGTTCATGTGGTGAGTCGCTATTTAGAACCCCTGAGTCAGTTGGGCGTTCAGAATGATCAAAAAGGGCTGGACTTTTTTATTCCTGATTTGACCCAAATTGATTGGGAATCTTTAAACTTAAAACCAAATCATTACATTGGCTTTGTTATAGGGGCCGCTCATTTCACTAAACGGTTACCTTTCGGCAAGATCCTGGAAATCTGTGATAAGATGGAAAGACCGATAGTCCTCCTGGGCGGAAAAGATGAAAAAGACATAGGAGATCAAGTGATGAAACTAAGTAAACAAAAAGTAATAAATCTTGCAGGCCACTTAAGTTTGATGCAGTCCGCCAGGATAGTAGAAAATGCTTTGGGTGTGATCGCCCATGATACTGGATTTATGCATATAGCTGCTGCTTTAAAAAAGCCACTCATTTCCATCTGGGGCAGCACGGATCCGGATTTGGGCTTTTGGCCATATTTTGGAGAACCGTCTCCAGCAGTGAATTTCCGATCACAAGTTGAAGATTTGTCTTGTAGACCTTGTTCAAAATTTGGCCGTGCTGCTTGTCCTAAAGGACATTTTAATTGCATGAATTTACAAGATGTTGAAAACATAATAGAAAAAGTGGAGTTGTTTGGAT
>JAHEJC010000259.1 GCA_024639065.1 Lewinellaceae bacterium
TGAAGTTAAGAAATTTTTAAATATGATTATTGGATATTTCGTTATTTTTTAACCGTATTCAAGTCGACTGATTGTTAAAATCCGCATCCAAGTAAATGAATGATTTATGCTCCTTATTAATTATTTTATTTCTTGACACCCTGGAGAAAACAATAATAAGTACCTTCGCACCTTTTGAATTTCATTTATTAATTATTACGTACAATGATTGATTTTTCACATGCACAATTGAAAACTTTATCGCTGCACCATGTCAGTAATAAACTTTATGAAAATCAGCATTTAGTCTTAACGGAGACTCCCATTCAAATCACAGAGTTGGAGATGCAGACTCGTTTGCAGAATTATTTCCTTAAGTATTTTGATTCCCCTGAAATTTACGCCTTTGATGTATCTGAGGAAGGAAAAGATCAACATGTCATATATAATATTGCTGACGCATTTTTCAATAATGAGTATTCCCTTCATGACCAATCATTGTCCCTGGCCAGGCATTTACATAGTTGCACTACTCACCCTAATATTAAACCTGGTGATTTGTTTGTAGCTCATTTAACCGATATTGTTTTTGATGATGAATTGATAGATTGTCTGGGAATTTTTAAAATCGAAAATCAGAAGAGTTTTTTGACAATAAACCCAGAATACAAGTCCATCGCACTTCATACTGGTATTGATTTAGAAAGACTGGATAAGGGATGTATTATATTCAATGTTTTAAAGGAAGATGGGTATAGAATCCAAATTACCGATAAAAGCAACCGTGCTTTTGAAGCGCACTATTGGAGAGATTTATTTTTGAAAATTAAAGCGGTGACCAGCGACTTTTATCAAACAAAAAACTATATGAATATAACCAAATCCTATGTAAACAACCAGATGAGTACGGATTTTGATATTCAGAAAGCAGATAAAATTGATACCCTAAACAAAACGGTAACTTATTTTAAAGACCAAAATCAATTTGATGAAGGCGCCTTTGCTGATTCAGTTTTTGATGATCCCAATATCATTAGCTCATTTAACCGATATAAAGATGAATATGTGGATGCGCACAATATTGAGTTGATTCCAAAGTTTGAGATATCTGAGCCAGCAGTAAAAAAATATCAGCGAAGTTTTCGCAGTGTCATCAAACTAGATAAGAATTTCCACATCTATATACATGGTGATAAAAGTAAAATTGAAAAGGGCATGGATCAAATCGGTAAAAAATATTATAAATTATATTTCGAAGATGAGAGTTAATAACATTTCTTGTTGGAATGTGTTATTACACAAAGCGAAATAATGTGCTTTAACCTATAAAAATTTTATGGCGAAAATTCCTATAAATATTAAAGAAGGTAAAGTTAAGTCTGATTCAATTATTGTTGGTATTGATCTGGGCACCACCAATAGTTTAGTTGCTTATATAAATGATAAGGAAACCATAGTGGTAAAAGATGAGGATGGTTCATCAGCCTTGCTTCCTTCAATAATTCATTTTGGTCCAGACGACAGACCTATCGTTGGAAAACTAGCCAAAGAAAAATTGATTACATCACCGGAACGAACTATTTATTCGGTCAAAAGATTAATGGGAAAAGCCCTTGAAGATATTCAATCCTTTCAAACTAATTATGGTTATACAATCATCGACGATGATCCGGAAGGATTAGTGAAAATTAAAGTAGGTGATCGATACTTTAATCCAGTACAATTATCTGCTGAAATATTAAAAGCACTTAAAGAACGGGTTGAGTCACAACTTGATGCAATAGTTACCAAAGCCGTAATAACTGTACCGGCATACTTTAACGATGCCCAGAGACAAGCTACTCGCGATGCAGGAAAACTTGCCGGACTTGACGTACTCAGAATTGTAAATGAACCAACTGCTGCAAGTTTGGCTTATGGATTGGACACCGACACCACCGTTAATAAAACGATTGCTGTATATGACCTCGGTGGAGGCACTTTCGATATTTCAATATTGACCATCGAGGGCGGTATTTTTGAAGTATTATCCACCCATGGAAATACTTTTCTAGGTGGTGATGATTTCGATCAAGCCATAGTGGATTTTTGGATTGATAAATATAAAATAAAGGATAGCATTACATTGAATGGAAAATCACTCAAACAAAAACTACGAATAGAAGCGGAACAGGCAAAAATTACTCTATCCAACAAAGGCTTTTTTGATACAAAAATTAATGGTCAAGCGCTATCTATTGACAAAAAAGAATTCGAAACACTCATTCAACCTTTAATAGCGCAAACATTACATTCCGCGACAAGAGCGTTAAAAGATGCACAGCTTACTATTGAGGATATAGATCATATTGTGATGGTAGGTGGCTCTACAAGAATCCCACTGGTCAAGCAATCCGTAGGTACGTTCTTTAACAAAATACCTTATGATGAAATCAACCCTGATGAGGTTGTGGCTATTGGTGCGGCCATTCAAGCTAATATTTTAGCCGGGAATGAAACAAACATTCTCTTATTGGATGTCACACCTCTATCATTAGGTATCGAGACAGTAGGTGGACTCATGGATGTAATTATTCCCAGAAATTCAAAAATTCCAATACGAGCAGGACGGAAATATACCACCTCAGTGGACGGTCAAAAGAATTTGAAAATTTCAGTATATCAAGGCGAACGAGATCTGGTAGAACATAATCGTAAACTAGGAGAATTTGTCCTTAATAATATTCCCCCAATGCCCGCAGGTTTACCTAAAATTGAAATTCATTTTATTCTAAATGCAGATGGAATTCTGCAAGTCAAAGCAAAGGAGTTAAGATCGAACATTGAGCAAATGATTGAGATTAAATCTCAATATGGAATATCGGAAGAAGACATGGCCAAGATGTTGATTGAATCCATTCAGCATGCTCAAGATGATATGGATACCAAAGCATTAGTGGAGGCACAAAATGAGGCTGATTATATAGTACTTGCATCGCAGAAATTTATTGATCAGAATAAATCGTGGCTTACACCGGATGTACTTAAAGAAATTAAGAAACTCACTCAAAAAGTAAAAATATCCAAAATGTCCGGAACTAAAGATCAAATACGTGCGTCTATAGATGCGTTAAACGCTTATACCGGACCGCTCGCCCACCAAGCTATGGATCAATCGATCCAACAGGCGCTGAGCGGAAAGAAAATAGAATGAGATATTTTGTTAATTTTATTTTTATGCTTACCGGATTCGCATCGGTAGGCCAGAGTAATACTGATCTCCTTACAAAGGAAATCAAAAAGATTATACGGTACGACACCTATATCTCACTAGAGGATACCAAGGGATTTATCATCGGAATTATTGATAATGACTCTACCTACATCATTCCATTTCAAAATAACAAGACTGAATTATCTGAATTGCACACGACAAGTTTATTTGAAATTGGTGGTTTGACAAAAATTTTTACCGCCCATTTATTGACCTTATTGGAACAGGAAGGCAAATTGGATCTTGAATCACCAATTAATAAATATCTTCCGGAAAAATATCAAAATCCTGAATTAACTATAACCTTTTTGGATTTGATAACGCATTCTGCAGGTATGCCGAAACAACCAAAGGGAATAGGACTAAATCAATCGAACCCTAAAAACCCTTATGCTGGTTATTCTGAAGTTGATGCCTTAGAATTCTATACCGGACTGAAATTGCAAGATCTTAAACCATCCTTTCAATATAGCCATTACAATTATGCATTGCTTGGAGCAATAATTACGAATTGGATTCAACCTGACCTAAACTCACTATTTGAAAAATATATTTTTAGTCCTTTAAACATGCAAAACTCCAGTTTAATAAGTTCCCAGGCGTTAGAAATAGGTTTCAATACAATGGATATAGTGAGCACGCCATGGACCTATTCCGCTTATCAAACATCGCTGGGTCTAAAATCAAATTTGAAAGATCTTATAACCTATGCACGCTTTCATTTAAAGGTTAGTGAGACTAATCAAGAATTGGCAACATTATTACACCAATCTAACTTACAAACAAATATTGATAAGTCTTTATATATGGGGCGAGAATGGTATATAATTAAATCAAGAAAAAAATATCCTATTTATACGCATGCCGGACATACCGATGGGCACAAAGTTTTTATGGGTTTTGTTAAAGAGACAAAAACGGGTGTAATCATTTTATCCAGAAGCAAATTTGAAATTGAGGATCTTGGTTTGTTAACTTTGCGATTAATGAATGATACCTGGAAACGTAAAAAACCATGAGTAAGAAGTCTAAACAAAAAAAAGGTGGCTTGGTTTATTCCACTAACCCGGATTATAATCCTGCAAGCGAAGATGAAGATTTACTGTCACAACCGCTACATCATGATCGAATTCGGGTCGTCCCTGAAAAAAAAGGTAGAGGTGGAAAAACTGTTACCATAATTAAGGGCTATAAGGCAACTGCATTCCAACTCGGAGACCTAGCCAAACAGCTGAAACAATATTGCGGTGTCGGAGGCAGTGTAAAAAACGGTGAGATCATGCTTCAAGGCGATCATGTGGATAAGGTAGTTGCCAAAATGAAGGCTTTGGGATTTCGCGATACTAAAAGAGCCGGCGGATAATTTGTTGATTTAACAATCGGGTTATTTCCAAATTCTTTTTGATTGTTCTATTAATGGTTTGATTTTTTTATATTGGACAGCGGATGATTATTTTCTAGGCATTAAATTCAAGTCTCATTCCCCTTGATGGTTCATAGAAAATACCTTCATGAAAAACGACTTGCCCATTAACCAGGGTCGTTTCTGCTTTGCCTTTAAGTTTCTGGCCTTCTAAAGGCGACCACCCACATTGATAAAATATATTGGAATCAGTGACTTGCCATGTTTTGTTTGGATCAATTATTACCACATCAGCGAACATCCCTGCATCTAGATAACCCCGATCTTTTATTTTGAAACAAATGGCTGGAGCATGACACATCTTTTCAACAATTTTCTCGGGACTGATTTTACCTTGATGATAATGGTTGATCATCATAGGAAGCGCATGTTGTAAAAGTGGTAACCCCGAAGGAGCGTTTAAATATTTGTTATTTTTTTCCTCTCGAGTATGTGGTGCATGATCGGTGGCGATTACGTCTAAATGGTTATCTACAAGTCCTTGCCATAAGATGGTTTGGTCTTCTTTGGATTTTATGGCAGGATTGCATTTAATCCTGGACCCCAAAGCAGTATATTGTGATGAATCAAAGGTAAGGTGATGAACACAAACTTCACTGGTTATTCTTTTTTCACTTAAAGGCGTTTGAGCATCAAATAGATTTACTTCTTTGCCCGAGCTAATATGCAAAATATGTAAACGAGTATTATGCTTTTTCGCCAATTGAACCGCTTTAGAAGAAGATATATAGCATCCTTCAATAGATCTGATTATCGGATGCTGATCAAAAGGTATGTCCTCCCCAAATTTATTTATAGCCTTCTCTAAATTAAACTTAATGGTGTCTTCATCTTCGCAATGAGTCGCAATAAGCATTTGCGCATTGCTGAAAATACGTTCCAACACTTGTTCATTATCTACCAACATGTTCCCAGTGGAAGAGCCCATAAATATTTTAAGACCACAAACATTAGAAGGATCGGTCCGCATGACCTCTTCAAAGTTTTCATTGGAAACACCCATATAAAAAGAAAAGTTGGCCAGAGAACTTTGGGCAGCAATTTGGTATTTTTCTTCTAGAAGCTCTTGAGTTAAAGCGGGAGGCTTCGTATTTGGCATTTCCATGAATGAAGTTACCCCTCCAGCTATTCCTGCTCGAGCTTCACTTCCAATGGTTGCTTTATGAGTCAAACCTGGTTCGCGAAAATGCACTTGATCATCAATCACACCAGGAATAATCCATTTTCCGGTTGCATCAATCGTCATCAAAGTATATTTATCGATCACCCCGCCTACTTGAATAATTCTACCTTTTTCTATAAGTACATCTCCATATTGGGTGGTTCCTCTATTTATGATCAAACCATTTTTAATAATAACTCTGTCCATAGCCTGTTTTTTATAATGCTCAAATTAGGAAATTAATTTTTACTTTTGGCTCACAAACAAGAACCAAATATGAATACCAAAAGAATCGGGATATTAGGCGGTGGACAACTGGGAAAAATGATGGGGATAGCCGCTCAACCTTTGGACTTGGATTTTTGGATTTTGGATAAATCACTCGATTTCCCGGCAGCGCATAGCTGTACACATTTTGTTGAAGGAGACTTTACAAACTATGAAGATGTAATGGCTTTTGGCAGGCAGGTGGATATTATAGGAATTGAGATTGAAGGAGTCAATGACCAAGCGTTACAAGATTTGGAAAATGAAGGTAAAAATGTCATTCCGTCTTCGGCTTCGCTCAAAATAATTAAAGACAAAGGCCTTCAAAAGCAATTCTATAAAAAGTATAATTTACCGACTGCATCTTTTAAGCTATATGATGGGCCTGACGATATATCAGATGCTGTTGCAACTGGTTCACTGGTTTATCCTTTTGTGCAGAAAGTAAGAAAAGGTGGTTATGATGGTCAAGGGGTATCGATCATTAAATCCTCAGAATCAAAATTGTTAAGAGCTTCCAGCCTGGTTGAAAATTTGGTTGATATTAAAAAAGAGATTGCAATATTAGCAGCCAGAAATCAATCCGGTCAGATACATATTTATGATCCGGTCGAGATGGTGTTTAATGAAGAAGCAAACCTAGTCGATTATTTGTTTTGTCCGGCTCAATTAACTCTGGAAACGCAAGTTAAAGCAAAATTCTTAGTGTCTAAATTAATTAATGAAATGGACATTGTCGGGCTGCTTGCTGTAGAGATGTTTGAGACGAATAAAGGTGAGTTACTGATTAATGAAGTTGCACCTCGTCCACATAATAGCGGGCATCATACTATTGAGGCAGCTATGACCAGTCAATTTGAACAACAGCTGCGATGTTTATTGAATTTACCTCTAGGAGGCACTGCGTTGCGGTCACCGGCAATTATGATAAATATTTTGGGCGCCTATGCCTATACCGGTAAACCTATTTATGATGGAATTTCCGAAGTAATGGCAATGGAAAATGTATATGTACACTTATATGGAAAAAAAGAAACCAGGCCATTTAGAAAAATGGGACACATAACCATTCTTTGCGATTCCATTGAATCAGGACTTCAAAAAAAAGAAAAAATACAGAAAAAACTTAGGGTTATAGCTTAGCTATAAAGCTTCAAATTTCAATTCAAAGGCTAGACGATTATTCCCATTTTTATCATCTATCTCAAGGAAATAGGTATGCCCTTTGACAACTGGAATCGATTTGTAATCTTCCATATCGGTAATTGGTTTGATATTTTGCTTGGTCATTGAGGTATTAATATTTCGATAAAACCAGATCCGTCTTTTGTTATACCTTTTTAATTTAACTTTCAAGTATCCTGATTCTTCAGGTTTATATTTGTACCATGCTGAATGAGTGGCATCCGCTTGGGTAGATCCATTACCACGATCTAAAATCCCAGTCTGGTAAATTCTATTATGCGTTATGTTCTTTGCCTGCGGCTGTGTGAAATTATAAGCTCCTCCACAACCATCGGCTGTAACTGCTTCAAAATCACTTCCTAATTGGACTTCAAAGTTGGGTTGTAGAATAATTTCATTTACCGCATCAAAAATTACTGAATTTCCTTGCGAAACCGATCCTGCCGAAGTAATAGAAAAATTCGCCTCATAGACGTCTGATGGAATTGGCACATAGGACACATCCATATTATCCTCACAGCTAGATTCTCCGGTAAAGAAATAATAACCACAAGAAAAGGCACTCCAACCTATATCAGCGCAATAAAGAACGACAACAAATTCATAATCTTTATTAGGTGTGATATTTATATCAAAATAATTTTCACTGGTCGAGTTCGGAGAATAAGTCCAGGAACTGCTGGAGGCCTCCTTATATCCCCAATAGTAAAACCATATATCTTGAGTAATGCTGCAATTGAGCCGTATGGTCGATGGGGTCAAATTAGAAACAAATAGGTCATCAACCGAAGCAGTTGCGCAACCAATGCCTGAAGAAAGACAGCTCGAGACTGTATTGATTTGATCAGCCACTTGAGTATGAAAGCCGTTAGACAAGTCAATGCCATTATTGCCTGGTAAATGGCAATAGCTCATAACGGTACCTTCATTCGGGATCTTCGGATTAGAAGGAACATAACAAGATGCTCCTTCCGGAGTTAATCCACGATCAGCATAATATTTATTTCCACAATCATCTATCGAAGTATTATTTCCATTCCAAAAACAAGCATGTGTATGAGGAGAGCCTAAACTATGACCGAGCTCATGGGCTAATACATTTACTGTCCAGGTATAATTATTAAGGTTAGCATCATAATAATTACTGATGTTACTGAATCCATATATTCCAGAAGTATATTCTCCAGATTGAGGACAATAGGGTAATTGAGCAATACCACCTAATCCACTGGATGAAGTCGAAAGCAAATGAGCTACCCGACCATTGTATTCTACTACATTGCATTGAAAATTTGACAGGACCGCAGAAGAGCTCCCAGTAGTAGTTGCTCCATAGGGATCATTAACCGTCCATACCTTAATTTCGGAAAGAACGATATCTGTTTGAGCTCCATCAAAAATTCCTGCAACTACATTAAAAAGTCCGGTAGTAAAATTCACTGTATTTGCAGTTAAACTTCCTTGATCCAGATACATTTTGTAATCACATTCAAGATAAATTTCAACAATTGGATTAACTGAATTTCTTATTCCTGGTTTCGCTTTTAATTCAATGCCATCAGGTAATGGAAGTTCTTTAATATCATCAAACGTATGACATTCAAACTTTTGCAGATTGAGAACATCTTTTTGTTGGTACAAAAGATACGTCTCTTTTAGTTGTTTACTTTTTTCGAGATTGTAGTTTGATCCTTTAAAACTAAAAATAGCCATGATTTCGTCATCAAATATGCTTATCGCGGCAAATGAGTTTACTACCCCCAAAACTTTACCCAAATAATGTTTTCCTGTTTTAAAAGATATTCCATGATCACCGGCATCTGTGGCCTCCGTTACCATGAATCCATTGGCAATAATATTATTTTCTTTTACCAACAAATCAATGGAATTTTTTGAATCGAGTGGAACTGAAAAGATCATTTCTTTAGGAGATTGCGCATGAATTTGCTTAACTCCTGTAGTTCTAAGCTTCAATTTCTTTATATCACTTACTTCATTTCGAAGGTAAGTTTCAGCCGATAGGTTTGGTGAT
>JAHEJC010000260.1 GCA_024639065.1 Lewinellaceae bacterium
ATTAAATTGTTTTAGTCCGAAATTAAATAAATCTTTTCTCCCGTAATGCCCAGCAACATCCATGGTTAAGCTCTCTGAGAAGATCGCTGATTTATCCGGAATTTCAATATAGATGATTTCATCCTTATCAAATTGTGGTTCTAATAAATAAGTTCCATCAGGTCCAATTACACAACTGCCTCCATTCAATAACCTGGTTTCATCATTGGCGGAATTTAATACAATGTCGGAAGGAGTCATTTGACTATCCATTATTTGCCCTACCGAAACCACATAACATCGTCCCTCAAAAGCATAATGACGACTAGCAATCTGATGATTTTCATGGACTGATGGCCACAACGCAAGATGGATTTCTTCATTCTGATCATGATAATATTGTCGTACTAATGGCATCCAATGCTCCCAACAAATTAGAGCGCCTATCCTAAACTTTTTCACTTCATGAATAGAAAGATCAAATCGATCTGCTGGTTTATGGATCAATTTTTCAGTAAAGGTTGGTACCATTTTGCGATGGTGAAAAACTAACTCGCCATCATTAGAAATACCTATAATACTATTGTACAAAGAACGTTTCGATTCATGTCGTTCGTGCAATCCCATAAAAATATGTACGCTGAATTGCCTGGCTAAGTTCTTAATCTCTTGAATACAGTGGTCTTGCAGGGATGGACTATTTTCAAGTAATGCCTTATAGCTATTTTTTAACGGATCCCCATTCCAATGATTTAAATCTTTGCCTGCATCGAGCCAGGCCGGGTAACCGGTAAGCCAGGTTTCTCCAAAAACAATTAGATCTGCATCTGAGGCCTCCTCAATAATCCCCGACGCTTTATGGATACTAGCTTTTAGATCCAGATGCACAGGAGGTTGCTGTACTATTGCTATTTTTATTCCAGACATGATCGCTTTCGTATTTCGGGTTTTTGGCTAGGTCCTTCCTACTTGGGGGATAGCGCGTTGCAAAAAAGGATTAAATAATTACTGAATTTAGTTCATTGGCAATTTCATTGCGCAACTTAGTTAAGTGATCATGTACCTTAAGATGCAAAATTAATTTTTCATCGTTCTTTTGTTCACTGGCCTGATTTAATTCATTTTGATTCTCAAAAATCAATTTGTTGATTTTACGTAGTTTAAATCTTAAGATACTTTGAAAGCTATCTTTTTTGTAATTTTTATCCGGGAAAGGTTGCGTTTGTAAATCAATATCCCAACGATTAACCCAGTTTTCACTATACGTATAGGGGGTTGCATTGAAATCAATCGCCAATCGTTGAAATACCTCGTTTTCATGGTTCAAGTAATAGGACGGATCAGGAGGATTTCCAGCTTCAATCGCTTCAGCAGCCTCGGTAATGATTTTTTTATACAAGGGATTGTCAAAAGTATCCATTACCTCGGAAATGTTTTTGATCAAGTATTCTCCTATAGTTTGTTCATTGCCTGCTTCATCCGTAAATTCATAATTACCTGCGGTCATAAGCAAGCGTACAATGTCTTTTTCTTGATATTCATCATTATGAATGACACTTGATTCAGGTTGTAGGGAAGCGGTTGGTTGTTTAGAATCAACTGGTTCGATGTTCATTGCTGCTTTATCTGCAGTCTCTTGGTCGCTGCGGGTTCGGTATCTGGCTTTCAGCAGTTGTTCTTTAATTTTTTTATTAATTTCTCCAACCAGAATTTGCTCGCTGATCTTGAGAGTTAATGAACATTTTTGGATATAAGTGGACCGTTTGATAGGATCTGGAATTTTGGCAATACTCTCAACTATATCCCGGATTAAATCAGCTTTTTTAACTGGGTCGTCTTTAGCTTCTTGCGTAATGAGATCCAATTTAAAATGTATAAAATCTTTTTGCTGTTTTCTAACATATTCCAAAAAATGCTCCTTGCCTTGTGATCTTATCCAGGAGTCTGGATCTTCTCCTTCAGGCAATAAAACAATTTTTACGTTTAAGTCTTTTTCTAATATAAGATCGATACCCCTTAACGCTGCTTTTATTCCTGCAGGGTCCCCATCATAAAGAATGGTGACATTGCGGGTAAATCGCTTGATCAACAGGATCTGCTCTTCGGTCAATGAAGTTCCGCTGGATGCAACTACATTTTCAATACCTGATTGAGCAAGGCTCAGCACATCCGTATAACCCTCAACCAGAAAAAGATTGTCTTCTTCTCGAATCTTTCTTCTTGCGTTAAAAAGCCCATACAATGTTTTTTTCTTACTATAGATTTCAGATTCCGGGGAGTTGACATATTTTGGACCTTTTCGATCGCCCATAATCCGTGCTCCAAAACCAATTATTTTGCCAGAAAGATTGTGAAAAGGAAAAATGACTCGTCCTTGATAAAAATCTTTTCCAGCACGGTTAGTCAAACCTAAAGTAAGTAAATAGGATTCATTAAAGCCTTTTTCTATGGCTAGTTGGGTGAACGAATTGTTAAAAGGATTGTATCCGAGCCCAAAGGTGTTTATGGTTTTCTCCAGTAATCCTCTTTCTTTGAAGTAGGGGAGCGCTATTTGCTTGCCTTCATCCGAATGATAGAGTTGGTCCTGAAAGAATTTTTGAGCAAATTCATTTATGATAAAGTAACTTTCTTTAAGCGCTATTTCCTCTTTAGTTCTTGGATCATGTGTTTCTTCAATTTCGATTTTGTATTTGTTGGCCAGAAATCTCAGCGCTTCCGGGTAAGAGAGGTGCTCGTGCTCCATTAAAAACTGGACGGAATTGCCCCCGCGTCCACAACCAAAACATTTGTAAATATTTTTGGCCGGAGATACCGTAAAGGAAGGTGTTTTTTCATTGTGGAAGGGACATAGTCCCAATAGGTTGGCACCTCTCTTTTTTAGGTTCACAAAATCACCCACCACTTCATCGATTTGAGCTCGTGAAAATATATCATCTATGGTGAGCTTTGAGATCATTTTAAATTAACTTTTATACGATAAATGTATCCTATTTGACTTTTTAATAAACTTTTTTTATTTTACATTTGTTTTTAGAAACTTTAACTACCTATAAAGAACTAATTTAGGGTGTTCTCATAGTGTGTTCGACCCCATTGATTCAATCAGTGGGGTTTTTTCATGCTAGTCTTTCTGCTATTTCATCCGTCATTTCTAAGTTATGAAATACTTCATTTACATCTTCATTTTCTTCTAAAATATCTATTAAGTGAAGCGCTTTCATAGCGTCGCTTACTTCCAATACATTGGTATTCAAAGCAATGCGTTCTAAACTGGCATTTTTTGGTTCAATCCCTAACTCTTCAAGCTTTTTCTGCATGTTACCAAAATCGGTGAATGCCACCGTCACAATCAATTCATTTTCTTCTTCATCGAGCTCGAAATCTTCTGCACCTCCATCAATAAGATTCAGTTCTAACGACTCAATATCTTTAGCTGTTGTATCCAGAACAAAAATACCTTTTCGATCAAAAAGAAAATCTACCGAGCCTGAGGTAGCCAGATTGCCTCCATATTTATTAAATGCAGAACGTACACTTGATACGGTCCTGTTGATATTATCCGTGGTACATTCAACAAATACCGCAATCCCTCCCGGAGCATAACCTTCATAATTGACTTCATGCAGCGCTTCTGATCCGCTATCTAATGCTTTTTTAATAGCGCGTTCTATATTTTCTTTTGGCATATTAACGCCTTTACCATTGGCGATGGCCAGTCTTAATCTAGGATTAAATTCCGGATCACCCGAATTACCCTCTTTCACGGCTACAGATATTTCTTTAATGATTCTGGAGAATATTTTACTTCTTTTAGCATCTAATACGCCTTTTTTCCGCTTTACTTTTGACCATTTATTATGACCTGCCATGGTATTTCTTTTCTTTATTAATGGAACTAAATAGGTTTTAATTCCGAAGATTCAAATTTAATAAATTGCTTGATTTCGTAACCTTGAAGCATTTTATTTCCGCAAATTTACAAAGAAGCTAACTAGATATTTATTACCTTCTTGTAATACTACTGAAAATTGAGTAAGTCACTCATCCCAAAGACACCGACTTTATTTTGGATAAATTTAGCTGCCTCTAATGCTCCATCCGCAAAACCAATCCGGCTTTTAGCAATATGTTTAATTTCAATGATGTCGTGTTGGTTTTCAATTTTTGTAGTATGAATTCCTGCTACATCTTTTTGACGGATCGAAGTTATTTTTAAATCTTTTGGTTCATTCGAATCGTTTATAGTCCAATGATCTTTTATTTTACTAATAGCTAGAATATTATTTGCCAATGTAATAGCCGTCCCACTTGGAGAATCCAATTTGTGCAGGTGATGGATCTCCTCAATAGATAAATTATAATCCGGATAAGCATTAAAGAGTCTGGTTGCGTATTTATTAATCTCAAAAAATAGATTTACCCCAATGCTGTAATTAGATGAATAAAAAAATGTGCCTTTGGTTCGTTTAGTCAATTCTATGACTTCGTCAAACTTATCCAACCAACCGGTAGTACCACTGACAACCGGAATTCCAGCTTTCAAACAATTGGTAATATTTTCATGGGCAATACCTGGAATTGAAAATTCAATCGCCACATCAATATTATTTTTGTACGGAGTTAAGTCTTTGGTAATGTGTTGATTGTGCAAATCAATAATAAGTGATACTTCATGCCCTATTTTTCTTGCGGCCTGTTCAATAGTTTTACCCATTTTCCCATGCCCAATAATCGCTAACCTCATTTTTATAATCTTGATGTCCCATAAAGATAATTGACCCATCGCGCCAATCTAAGTTTTCAGACATTTTTATATATCTTTACCGTGGCCCATGAACAAATCCCTCTAATAAAAATGCAAGTTCATTTATGGGATGGTTTAAAAGACTACGAGAAGGAATACAGACTGCGACAAAATTCAAGAAGGAAACCCCAGATGGCCTATGGTTCCAGTGCAACCGCTGCAAGGAAACAAGTACATTTAAGGACTTCAAAGAGAATTATCTAAAATGCCCCAAATGTGCATACCACGCACGTATTGGGTCTCACGATTATTTTGATCTTATTTTTGATAAATCGTACGAAGAATTATTCATTCAGTACCGGTCCAGTGATTTTTTGGAATTCAATGATTTATCTTCTTACCAAACCCGTATTGAAAAAGCAATTGAAAAGACTGAACTCAATGATGCTATTTCCGTAGCTACAGGTACCGTTATGAAAAAACCACTCACTATTGCTGCAATGGATTTTAGTTTCATCGGAGGATCCATGGGGTCGGTGGTAGGCGAGAAAATTGCTAAAGCGATTGATTTTTGTCTTGAATACAAGACACCCTTATTAATTATCTCAAAATCAGGTGGGGCTAGAATGATGGAATCTGCTTTCTCCTTGATGCAAATGGCCAAAACTTCTGCAAAACTTACCCAGCTGGCGCGAGCTAAAATTCCATACTTTTCACTATTGACCGATCCCACTACCGGAGGTGTATCGGCTTCATTTGCCATGTTAGGTGATATTAATTTTGCTGAGCCCGAAGCATTGATTGGTTTTGCAGGACCACGAATAATCAAAGAAAGTATAAAACAGGAGCTTCCGGAAGGATTCCAATCTTCAGAGTTTTTACTCGATCACGGATTTTTGGATTTCATAGTAGATAGAGAGGACCTAAAGTCGACCATTGCTAAATTGATGGATTATTTGTTAATAAAGGCTATTTAGAAGACAGAAGACAGAAGACAGATGATCAGAGGTCAGATTATAGAAGACAGATGACAGAGTGAAGATGACCAGACAGAATTCAGCAGGCAGATTACAGAATTCGGATACAATGTCGCCATGAAGCGTTGATCTATTCCTCAATGATAATAAACTCACCAAGCAAAGGATTCAAAATCTCTACCAGATAGTCAAAGAATTGGTCACCATGTATTAAGTAGATAGATAAAAAATTATCCTTGCGTTCTTGAAGCGAGCCAGCAGGGAATAATTTTTCGTAAATAGTACTAATTCGATTTATGGATACATCTTGATTACTTTTGGCCGCTTTCAACATACGTTTTTCAATGTGATCCAAGAATTTCATCATTTTGCTTCCTTCCGCACCTACATATTGTTTAAGGGTTGGTTCAATTTTAGCCGCTTCAACTTCCAATTTTTCTAAAATAGTATGAATGGCATTTCTTTCTTCTTCGATGGACACAGATTCTTTGTCGGCTACCCATTGGGTCAGAAAATGATTGAGATCCCGGGTGAATAAATCTTGTATGGGCAGATCAGTTTTGGCTAGGTTTTTTTGAAGCCCTTTATTAAGAAATAAAACAGAATTTCTTCTGATCAACATAGGGAATAGGATGCCATAATGTTCAAACTGTTGCTTTCGCTCCAACCAATAAGCTATTTCTCCTCCTCCCCCTATATAGGCGAGGTTCGGAAAAATCATTTCTTGATAAATGGGTCGCAGAACTACATTTGGGCTAAAATCTTCTGGTGAGCTCTCCAACATCTCAAGAATCGTCTCTTGATCATAGGTCATTGCACCAATTTGATAACCAGTTTCCGTTTTTATAATTCGTTCGCGATCTTGTCCTTTTATAAAAAAAGAGTTAATCTTCCTTACATAGGCCTGATCTGAAAAGCCTACTTGGTCTAAAGCCTTTTGGGTCGCTTTTACAATTTTATGAGAGGTTTGATTTATCAAATCATCCTTAATAATTGACGAGAAAGCTGATTTTAGACGAGCATTATCCATGCTTACCGTAACCAAGCCATATTGACTAAACAAATGGTTGACCAGTCTGATCATGCTTTTGCCGTATGATTCAGAACCGTTAAAAAACTTACGTAGCAAACTAACCGTAGAAACTGCTTGTGTCGAAGATCCCAAGATGCTTTCTAATTGATCAATGGTTTCAGCTATACCTTCCACATTCATCCGTCCCACGGGGCCTTTGGGATCAGGGTGATGCCAGGTTACCTCTTTACCATAAACGGATAAGTGATTGATTTCTTCGAAATCGTGATCTTCTCCACCCATAATGAAAACCGGAACGAAGTGATAATTAGGGTAGTGAGATTTGAGTAATCTCGTTAAATGCAGTGCGCTACATATTTTGTAGATAAAATATAAAGGTCCTGTAAATAAACAGGGCTGATGCGCGGTAATGATGGTAAATGTTTTTGGACTAGATAAAGATTTTATATTTTCTTTTACAGCCTCTGAAGTTTCAATAGATTTATATTGATCGGATATTACTTCCACTAGTAGAGTACGATCTACGGGTTGATCAGATTTTGATTGGATAATCTGTTCGAAGGAATGGATATTTACTTCGTGTTTATAGAAATTTTTAAGGGCTGGAATTTGATTTATATAAGCCAAATCTTTTTCAGCTATAAATGGAACCTGGTCGTAAGAAACAGTGGTAAAATTCATCGATGGAAGTCTTAAATTATAAGATCCAGATCATTTTATCAATCTGGATCACAAATGAACGAAGTTATATCTAGAAAGTAGGTATGGGTTGCTTAAATCTTTGTTAAATAATATCCGTCAAAAAGTAATAGCAACCGAAGCTAGTACTCGGCTTGGTGTCTCCGAGAAATCATAGGTTTGACCTTTCCAGGTGATGTGTTCGCCGAACTTGGAAAAATTGCCTTCATACCTTAGATCAAAATGTAAACTCCATAAATCAAGGCCAAACCCACCTTGCCATCCAAAAGTAAGATTTTCAAAATTTTGACCATAATCCTTAAACTTAAAAAGGTCACTGGTACTATTTACAAATACATGGCCTACCGGACCAGCCCCTAATCTAAAAGGTCCTAACCGAGCACCCATCAAAATAGGTATGTCTACATATTGATACTTTTCTTTGAAAATATCATTCAGAAATTCACCACCAAAATCATCAACCTGATAATTTACTGCGTTTGAATTAAATACGACTTCAGGTTGAATAAAAAAGTTAGCTAAATTGATTTGACTCATCAATCCAAAATGTATTCCCAGATCAGCTCCCTTAACACTCAGTTTTAATTCCTCAAATTGAGCTCCATTCGTAATTAATAAATCGGAAAAAGTAAGGTTATACGAACCCAATCCGGCTTTTACTCCAAACTTGAACTGTCCAAATAAAGAACTCGAAGCAAAAATCAAGGCGGTTAACAGGATAAAGAATTTTGTTTTCATGACTAGGATTTTTAATGTTCAGAATTATAGCAAGAACGGAGACCAGCTTCACCAGGGTACAACTTCCATTATCTTTTATTCATTCTTTAACATCCAACATACCAAAGCGTTAAATGTGGTAAAATTAATACATATTACATTAAATTATAATATATAACAAGAAATGAGTTTATTTATTTCCTTTTAGATACCATTACCTCCGTAGAAGCTGCGCTCTCATCCCTTTACCTTTTACCCCTTACTCTTTTCCCATTTCATATATATTAATTTAAACGTATATAAATAATGCTGATAAATAGTAATTTATATATATAAAATCTAAAAAATTATCTATTTTTGAGATTTAGATTAAGGTCGAAAAATATGAGAAAACTACACGTTACCAGCTTCTTGCTTGTCTTTGCTTATTTAAGTATTGCGCAACAAGCTTTTATGGACAAAACGGAGCTATTCGGTCAGACAAAATTTGCAAGTGGCCTGGTAATGGGCATTGCAGATATGAATGGTGATGGACTGGATGACCTGGTCCGCTTAGATAAAGGAAGGAAACTATTTATTGACTACCAACTATCTGATCAATCTAATTTTTTTCAGACGTATATTGGCACACCACATAGTTTCAGTTTATGGAGTATTACTCTTGGTGACATCGATAATAATGGTTTGCCTGATATCGTATTTGGAGGGAATGCAACGGGCATTACCGTATGGATGATGGGTGCTGAAGGTAAGGTGCTTTCTGAAAATCTTTTACCCAATGCCGATTTTTATGTACAAGGAACTAATCTTGTTGATATTAATCAAGATGGGTGGTTAGACTTATTTGTTTGCAATGACGATGGTCAAAATAGAATTTACGCAAACGATGGAACTGGTAATCTTATCATAAACAATGAATGGATTGACTTTAGTCAGGAAACCGAAGAGTTAGCCAGTGGTAATTATGGAAGTGTATGGACGGATATAAACAATGATGGTTGGATAGACTTATATATTTCTAAATGCAAAGGCGGTGTATTAGATCCCACTGACCCGAGAAGGGTTAACCAGTTATTCTTGAATAATGGTGATGGCACATTTTCTGAAAAAGCAGAAGAATGTTTCATGGCACTGGGTGCTCAATCCTG
>JAHEJC010000261.1 GCA_024639065.1 Lewinellaceae bacterium
TCGTAATCCAGTGTCCAACTCAGACGAGCCAGATCTCCGTAGGAAACGGCACCCGCCAAACGCTGAATGGGGGTAATACGAGTAGGTCTGCGTGTCTCTTTTACATAGTACCACAAATCATCACCGACCATTAGCAAAAGATTCCCTTTTTCAAATATTGGGGTTACAAACCCAGCCAAAGTTTTGCTGCCATTTTTAAAAAAAACCCTAAAATCACCCGTTTTTTCTTTCCCTCGTTTGTCCTTGCCTACCAACTTTGCTTTGATTTCCATCTCTGGCCATGGAGCTCTTTTTATTTCCGCTTTTCGAAGCGTTTCATACCCCAGCTTAAAATCCTGAGCAGGGAGGGTCAATCCTACAAAAAGGAAAAAGCAACCTACGATATATACCACACAATATTTATACATGATCCAAAGATTCAATAATCGACATTTTTTTAATAATAAAGAAAGAAGATAACCCGGATAACGTAGTTGCAAGTACAATCGCTAAAGCAATTGGAAAGTGATAGACCGTTATCGGATCAATTTGCAATAGATAAGATCTACTTTGCCCAGGAATTGGTGGCATATTAATTTCCATGGCATTAAGGGTGTAAGTAATTATTAATTGCAAAATTATGCCGACCACAATACCTACTATACCCAGGATAAAAGCTTCCATTAAGAAAACTCTTATGATATATTTTATTTTCAATCCTATAGCTCTTAAGGTGCCAATTTCCCGGCTTCTTTCCATGGTAGTCATATTAATGATATTCCAGCAACTCAACATAACGATCGTCAAAATAATGATCCCATTAAAAGAAAAAATTAACTTGAAAATGTCACGGATGGAATTGTAAAACATACCCATTTCATACCACGGGGTCATTTTTAACTGCGCTTCCTGGTAATCTGATAGTACTGGGTTGATATTGCCCATCCAATTAGTAAGCTTTTCCCGATCATGGAATATGACATTGCAATGACTAATTTTGTTTGTATTGATTAACCGTTGCACAGTGGCTATATTGGTAGCCACATAAAACTTATCGACTATACTTAATCCGGCATGTATGGTTCCCACTAATTGTACATCAATTGCATTTACAGCTCCATCCACAGTTGTTCCATACAACATCAGATAATCTCCGTTCTCGGCATTAAGGGATTCGGCTAAGGAAGCACCAAGTATTATACCATCTTCTAATGTGTCTAATGGAATGATTTCATATCCCAGTAACAGCCCTTCTTTCAGTTTGGTCAATCGATTCCTAAGTTTGGCTTCGTTAACCGGGTCAATACCATAACCGTTAAATGGCATAGATTTTTCTCCATTTGAAATAAGCCCTCCAAATTTGATACGAGGAAGTACATAATCAATTTCAGGAAGGGTTTCAATGGATTGAATCAGGCTTTCATAATTAGAAATACCAAATTGCAGTGGAATTTCCTCTTCTTGATTTTGAGATCGTGCATCCGCTATTTGTAAATGAGCTGTTCCCCCTTCCCCACTGAAACCCAGACTGATGGTCATCTCCTGAAGGCCGAAAACCGAAAAAGAAAAATAGCCCATGGTCAAAGCCATCGCCGTAAATCCTATGGCAGCAATCATGATAGTAAATAACGATCGCCGTTGATTGCGAAATAAATTTCGATACGCTAGTTTTAATAATTTTATAAATGTATGCGTCATAATGGATTATGCAATAACTCCGTCTCTAATGTAATTCACTTTATTGGCTCTTTCAATGATATCTGGATCATGTGAGGCAACCAAGGTAGTGACGCCGTACTCCTGGTTGAGTTTTTGTAGCAAATTAATGATTGAAAGGGAGGTGGATTGATCCAAATTGGCCGTAGGTTCATCAGCTAATAATAAAGAAGGGGTATCTGCCAGCGCACGAGCGATGGCTACTCGCTGTCTTTGGCCGCCCGACAACTGCCCGGGTTTGTGGTGCATACGATCTTCAAGACCTACATCCACTAAAGCTTTTTCTACTTTCTTATTTATGATCGTTTTATTTTCATATTTAAACAAAAGGGGTAACTCTACATTTTCCCAGGCACTCAAGACAGGAACTAAATTAAATGATTGAAAAATAAATCCCATTTTATGCAGTCTGAGATCATAAAGCCTTTCTAATGGCTCATAGGTAATATTTTCACCTTCAATGAATAATTCACCTTCAGATGGTTTGTCTAAACATCCCAGAACATTAAGAAAAGTGGACTTTCCACTTCCACTAGGGCCGGCAAGAACAGCAAATTCTGATTTATGTAAAGTATAACTGATATTATTTAATGCAAAAATCTGATCGTCACCAAACTTAAATGATTTAGTTACCCCTTTAAATTCAGCTACAATATCTGCAGGATTAGTCATTCCTACTCTGATTTTATTTGCTTAATGATAATTTTAGCGACACCGCCTACAGTAGGGTCTTTAGTCACTTCCATAGGAGAAATCTTAATATCAAATGCGCGTTCCAATTTATATTGCATTTCTACGGCCATCAAAGAGTCTAAGCCAATCTGCTGGAAAGCATCATCGTCCGCTATTTGGGTAGGTTCGATTCCTAAAATTTGTGCGGTAGTCTGTTTTATGAAATCTATAATCAATAGACTGGCTGATTCCGGGTCCAAACTTTGGACTTTGCTCATCAGATTATTCATTTTGTTATAATCTTGTAACGAATCTGATTCCGTATATACTTCTTCATACAAAGTAGGCGGTTCATCGCTGCCTAAAAGTTTCACCCAATTTTGGAAGTTTATGCGCATAGCGGCAATATTCGGTATTTGGATATTTTTTGCAAATTCGGTTAATTGCAAAGCAAGTCTGGAAGGTAATAGTTCGATACCTAAACGAGCCATTCTTTGCCCAATTTTTTGATTTCGCTGTACAAATCCTGCATCTTTGATCGGACCGAAATTTATTACAGTAGCCGGTAGTCCCTGATGAATTCTATAGTAACCTAGTTGATCTAAGAATGAATTGGCCGCAGCGTAACTTATTTGTCCGGCATTTCCCAGGGAGGATGCAATGGAAGAAGTCATTATAAAAAAGTCAAGGGCTAGTTCCTTAGTAAATTCGTGTAAATACCAGGCTCCTCCAGCTTTGGGCATGCATACTTGTTTAAAAGTATCTGTATTAACATCTGGAATAAGTTGATCTAAATAAATACTTGCCGCGTGAATAATCCCTTTGATCGGTGGAAATTTTGACTTTATATGATTCATCACTTTTTCCAATGATAATTTATCACTGAGATCAACCTTAAGGGAAGTGATATACTCTTCAAGGTTAATATCAAATTCTTCTACTAAGCTGGATAATTCTTCATTTACCCCTGACCTGCTCAGCACCACAATTTTTTTAGCACCGGTGAGAATTAGAAAGCGAACAAATTCGGCACCAAGGCCTTTCGTACCCCCAGTGACAATGTAAGTTCCATGGGGATCCGATTTTTTTCCTTCAGGTGTTTTTGCCATTATCTTGGTAGGCTTTTTGTCAAACGATATGACAATCTTCCCGATGTGGGTGCCTTTGGACATAAACTTAAAAGCTGACTTAATATCTTCAGCAGGATAGACGGTGTGACAGATGGGATAATAACCATGCTTACGATCAAAACGCTGAAATATTTCATCAGCCATCTTTTGCATAAAATCATTTCCCTTTTCCGCGAGCGCGCTCAAGTCCACTATATGAAAGGATACATTTTTCCTGAATTTATAGAGTCCTGTTTTGCGATCATCATAAATATCCCTTTTTCCAATTTCAATAAAACGACCAAATGGGGCTAATAAACTCATTGAAATTTCCTGCAAATCCCCAGCTAATGAATTTAATATGACATCAACACCTCTACCTTCAGTGACACCTAAGACTTCATCTGCAAAGCTGATGTCTCTGCTGTTAAATACATGTTCTACACCAAGGGCTCTAAGTAAAGGTCTTTTGTGTTCACTGGCGGTGCTAATTATCTTTGCCCCAATTTTTTTCGCAATTTGAATGGCTGCTAAGCCCACTCCTCCTGCTCCAGCATGAATAAACACAGTTTCTCCAGGTTGTAATTGGGCAACCTTAACTAAGGAGTAATAAGCGGTCAAAAACACGATAGGTATGGATGCAGCCTCACTAAAGTTAAGTTGGTTTGGTTTTTTAAAGACGAGATCCTTATGGGTTATCACATGACTAGCAAATCCTTGCTGTACAATGCTGAATACTTCATCTCCAACCTGGTGATTTTTTACCCCAGGTCCGACTCTCGAGATTATTCCTGAACATTCATCACCCAAATACAAATAATCATTTGTATCCGATGGGTACATACCCATCACTTTTAATACGTCTCGAAAATTAAGTGCTGCCGCTTTAACTTTGATCTCTACAGTATGCGGTTCCATTGCATGTAAGGGCAGTTCTTTGTATTGCAAACCATCTATCGTATTTCGGATTCCCATGTCCAAATGATATCTGGAAGAATCCACTGGCCTTCTATAGTCCTTAAATATACTCTCCGGAGCAAGTAAGGATCCTTTTTTTAACCGTTTCCCATACTTTTTTCCGGCTCTAAAAGCAACATCTAATTCTCCGGAATTCAGAATAATCTCCTGATAAAGTCTCTGCGGATTTGTCTTACTTTCTTTTTGGTCCAAATCAATCCAATATATTGGAATAGCCGAAAGTTCAATCCTGAATGATTGAATCATGCCAGGAAATGCCCCGGAAGAAATGTCTTGATTTGAATCAATTTCCGAAATAGCCATACTATTCCTGGTAACAAAGTAGCATCTCTTAAAATTAAGATTATCACCAGCTAAGAGCATCCGGATTTGTTCAAATTGAGTAAACCAATGATCTATAAAATTTGAAATAGTTTGCTGTCCACTAGGTGCATTCGGAAATATATACACCAGGGTATCATCCTCCGGTTTATTTATTTTATGGTCAAAGTCCTGGAACTTTCTGATCGGATTTCTTCCTTGAGTTTTATAGCGGAGCATTGCATTACACAAGGTTTCATCATCTTGGCCAACTACCCATACAATATGGTGCAACTCTTCGCTTTGGTGGACGTTCGTGGATTTCTTTTTAACTCGTTTTTTGGACCTCCTCGCCTTGATCAATTCTACCAAGTGATGTTTATCATACGAATGGATATTGAACTCAACGTTACCGTTTAACTTGAAAAGATGTTTATAAAATTCTATTAAGTTTTCTGATTCAAACGAAAAATTATTATTTCCGTTAGGTGAAACATATTCCCATAACAGGTTGCTGTTTTTAACTTGTAATTCCCAGAGATCGTATATCTTATTTACCAATCCAATAAATTTACCGTTTGGTTTAAGAATTTTGAAAAGTTGGCGCTCATCTTTAGCGGATGTTTTGAAATAGTGGATCCATTCTACGTGATAACCAATAGCTAAATCCGCTTGAAAATTGTTCCAAAATTCACTGTCCTTCTGATTCCAAGCAAAAATTTGCAGTCCCGCTTTTTTAGGATAAAGCGATCTTAATTCAGCGATTTCTGATTGTGAAGAAACCACCATATGGTATTTAGCATCTTGGGGTAATTCAGACTTCAATGAGCTGTAAAGGGGTATTGAATCCTTACCAACTAATTCAATTATATTGATTGACTCTTGATCATTATTACTATTTACTTCCAGCATTATTTCACGTACCTGACCTAAAAGGTCATCAGATACGGCATGGTGAAATTTTGGAATTTTAGCCAAATGTGGATTTATTGCAAAATTTGGAGATTGAATCACGGCGTTGATAATCGGGTATTGATCAGGATATTTACGTAAAAGAGATTCAGCTGAAATCTTGGCGATCGGTTTACCTACCAAAAAACTGCGTTTCTCTTTTTTCAGACCCACTTTTAGACCAGCGATGGAATGAATTGATTTGGTAGATGGATCCAGCGCTGAATCATCCGATTGAAGCTGCTTAAGTAGGCGATTATGAGAAACTTTCTTTCCAGAAATTGATGTAAGTTGTTCTTCGTAATAGGTCCTCCACAATTGTTCTGCGGAATAGGTATTCAGGTTATTAATTAATGGTTTGGGAAGATTTTTGGATAAAGTTCTTCTAATTACTTTTTCATCTTTTGGTTCAAGTTCCTTCCAATAAGCATAATGTACCCAATCGTCAAATAACATTCCATCATTATTTCCGACCATCTCAATTCCGTAAAGCTCAACATTAGTAAGCTTGATAATAACTTCTCCATGCTCATTATAAATCCAGGAGTCAAATAATGCGCTGCGCATTGAATCCCTCTTTTTGATAATATGGGCAAATATTTTTGAAGTTACTTCAGCACCGCTAAAATTGATCTTATCCATTCTTACAGGCACCAAAGTGTATCGGGCATATTCTTTTTCCAGTGCTGGAGGACGGTTAAGACTTGAAGATTGTAAGGTGATGTCCAGGAGGGCTGGGTGCATAACGAAACTTGATAGATCCAGTGTCTCAGGTGCTTTAATTTCAGCTAAGACTTCTGTCTTATTGTACCAAAATTTTTCAATCCCATTAAAAGATGGACCAAATCGCATTTGATTCATACCCATGAAATAATAGAATATTTCACCCGCATAGCCTGCACCCAACTTCTCTTTTATAACGTCAAATGATTCTTCAGTTCCTTTGATATCTTTATCTGATTGAGAAGCGATTTTAGCCTGGCTATGTAATGTCCAGTCGGCAGCATTTTGCGGTGTACGACTGAAAAAGGAGGCTTCTTGCAACACCTCATCGTACCGAATGAATGACTGCACATAAGAAGTATCTCCTTTGAAACTTAGGGCTTTCAAAAATTTGATATCCTCTATTTGAATGCTTTTTTGTTCTGGATGAAATGTCTGGGCCAAAGCCATAAATACTTCAATATAGGCCGTGGCAGGAAAAAGTATTTGATCTCTAAAGCGGTGGTCTTTTATAAAAGGAAATCGAAAAGCATCAATGAAATTCGTATACTGAATAGCATGTCCAGGCATGCGTTTACCTAATAGCACATTGTCGATGGGCGATTTTTTGAGTATATCATTTTCGTAGCTCTCGGCCCAATATTTTTTCTTTATATAAGGGTATTCAGGCAAATCAATAACCAACCTGGAAGATGGATAAATCTTACTCCAATCGAATGTATAATCCATCGTATACAATTTAGCCAATGCTTTTGATAAGGCTAGCGGTTCATCTTGTTCTCTATAAATTGTTTCAACCGTTTGAATAGATTTATTGACAAAAGTTTTAAAGATGTAAGCAAGCGAAGATTTTAAAACTGGATGAGGTGCTATTTCAATGAACGTGTCAAAATTACCTTCATTGATCATCTTGTTTACGGCAGGAAAAAACTTTACAGGCTTCCTCACATTCTGCCACCAGTAATCTTCATTGAGTTTATTTGAAGGAGTCACCCAATTTCCAGAAACTGATGACATCATCTGTATGCGCGGTGTTTTTACGGAGATGCCTTTCAGAGCTTTGAGTAGTGGTTTTTCGACAGGGTCCATAAAAGCACTATGAAATGCATGCTCTACCCTAAGTATTTTATTAAACAGTTTTAACGATTCACATTTCTTTGCTGTTTCGTTTATTTTTTCTTCGCTACCCGCTAGGCTAAAACTGATCGGACTATTTAAGGCAGCTATACTTAACTGTGATGATTCTTTACCATAAGTTAGTTGGAACAGTTCATTTTGGGGAATATTTACAGCTATCATTCTTCCACCTTTGGAATACTTACTCATAGTTGCACCCCGATGGATAATGATCGTCATGGCTGTTTTAAGACTATAAGCTCCGGCAATATACCCAGCCGCAACTTCACCGATGCTATGACCTACAACACCTTCCGGAATAACTCCATAATCTGTGAGTGTTTTAGCAAGCGCAATCTGAAAGACCGTAATGGCAGGTTGAGCATACTTGGTGTTATTGATTCTCGATTTGGATTTAGGTTTGGAGAGTTCATTGATGATCGACCAGCCTCCTAATTCTTTAACGTAACGATCGCATCGATTTACGTAATTACGAAAGACCGTATTCTCTTCAAACAATTGTTTACCCATGGCATGCCATTGAGGACCTTGACCTGAGAATACAAAAGCAACCTTCCCAACTTTATGATCAAATTCATTAGAGATATAGTTTGGATCTGGTTTGCCGGAAATTCTATTTTCCAGAACTTGAATCAGTTCTTCTTTGTCATTTCCAATGATGGCAGATTTAATCGGTCTTAAGGAACGATTGCCTAATAAACTGGTTACGACTTCAGCGAGATTATGCTCTGTATCTTTAAGCCATTCGTGGAAATTCTTTTCGGCTACATCAAGTCTATCCAGATTTATGGCGTTGATCGGAAGTATAAAGTTCGAATTTTTCTTTGTTCTGAGGCGCTTACTTGCAGGAGCGCTTTCCAATACAGCGTGCACGTTGGCTCCTCCGAACCCAAAACTATTGACAGCTGCCCATTTTATATTTTTTTTCTGGATATATTCTTCAACCACTTTGAGTTTTAATCCTTTGAAATCTATAAAGGGGCTTGGTTTTTCAAAGTGTAAATTTGGAGGAATCGATTTGTTATAAAGTACTAAGGTGGCTTTTATTAATCCGGCAATTCCCGATCCAGCCTCGAGGTGTCCGATGTTGGTCTTTATGGAACCAATATAACATGGTTTTTTTCGGTCTTTTGCATGCCCAATTATATTTCCTAAACTACCGGTTTCTACTTTGTCCCCTACGATAGTACCAGTGCCGTGTGCTTCTACATAGTCTATAAGGGCAGGATCAATTTTAGCTTTTCTATAAACTTCTCGGTACAATGCTTCTTGCGACAATTGATTAGGCACTGCTATACCGTTGGTTTTTCCATCCTGATTGGTGCCGGATGCACGCAATACTGCATAGATCCGGTCATTATCTTCGATTGCCTTTTCCAATGGTTTGAGGATAACCGCGCCCGCGCCTTCTCCACGCACAAACCCAGCCGCTTCTTCACTAAAGGCTTTACATCTTCCTTTCGGTGATAGCAAGCCCATTTTACTGAAAGCAATGACATTCCAAGGCTCTAAAATTAAGTTAACTCCACCCGCAATGGCAACTTCAGATTCACCTCGGTGAACAGATTCTGCGGCCAGATGAAATGCTAGTAATGAAGATGAACAAGCTGTATCAATAATTAAACTCGGACCCCATAAATCGAATATATAAGATATTCTATTGGCTACAATACTC
>JAHEJC010000262.1 GCA_024639065.1 Lewinellaceae bacterium
TCATCTTCATTGCCCGATTTTGGTACTATGATTGTGGTTTCAATATTCGCGCTGGTCGCCAATGGATTTTGTCTGTTTCTTTTGCAAAAGTCAAGGAGTCAAGAAGCGCATATACAGGCGAGCATGATCTTTACTTCAAATGATATAATCATAAATCTAGGGGTAATTTTAGCTGGATTATTAGTATTTTGGTCAGGTTCAAAAATACCGGATCTGCTGGTTGGAATTGTTGTTTTTATCTTAGTGATCTATGGCGCCAAAAGAATATTGCAATTAAGGCACTAACCAACATCTCCTTACAGTATTGTTAGTTGCCTTCGATCATCCCCTGATTTTACAGATGCTAATGAAGTCTACCTGATCTCAAAGAAAAGTCCATGAAGGTTGAAAGTATATTTCAGGTTGGCAGCTAACCAAAGTAAATGCTAAAAAACTCAGACAATGACATGTCAATCTAAGAGGTTAGAAAGCAATCTTCAATTGTTAATCTGCAATCGTCAATCATGGTGTCTTGGCATCGAGGCGTAATGCCATCTGACGAATCCTGAATTAAACCTGCATGTAGCAGACAAATTCAGGATGACGATGAAAGAAGGGCTCTTTTCTAACATCTTCTTAATCGAAGAGCATCTACCATCTGACTTTCTAACTTCTGTCCTCTGTTTACCATTTATTTATTAATTTTATATATGAAAAAAATATTTGAGAATCTACTTATCACTTTCCTGGTATCGTTAGGCGCTAATTCTTGTCAGGACTCTATTCAAACACTGTTTGTAGCTACAGACTTTACGTCTGAACATCAGTTTACTGTTGGCATTGAAGGACCAGCAACGGATGCTCAAGGCAATATTTATGCAGTTAATTTTAAAGAAAAAGGAACGATTGGTAAAGTGACTCCAGCCGGTATGGCTTCTTTATTCGTTGGATTGCCTGATGGCAGTACAGGAAATGGGATTCGACTCAATCAGCAAGGTGACTTGTTAATTGCTGATTATACTGGTCACAATATTTTGAAGATTAATGTGGATAAAAGGCAAATATCCACTTATGCGCATCATCCTGAAATGAACCAACCGAATGATCTAGCCATTATGAAAAACCAGGTGTTAATTTTAAGTGACCCAAACTGGAGCGCTAGTACCGGTAATCTTTGGAAAGTGGATGTCAAAGGTGCTATTCATTTATTGGAATCCAATATGGGGACAACCAATGGTGTTGAGGTAAGTCCGGATGAAAAGACCTTATATGTAAATGAAAGTGTACAGCGAAATGTTTGGGCTTATGATTTATCCCCAGACGGCGATATCAGCAATAAACGGCTGCTTACCCAGTTTGAGAATTTTGGAATGGATGGAATGCGCTGTGATGAAAAAGGTAATTTGTATATTACCAGACACGGAAAAGGGACCGTAGCCATTCTTTCACCGAAAGGTGAATTATTGCATGAAGTTATTTTGAAAGGCAAGAAACCATCCAATATTACTTTTGGCGGACCTGATGGAAAGACATGTTATGTAACTTTGCAAGACCGCGGATGCTTTGAACAATTTCGTACAAATTATCCGGGCAGAGAATGGAATTGGCTTCGTTGATAATTTAGAAAAGTTAAAAGTTATGCTTAAATTCAAGCCATTCATTTATTCTATAAATAAACCAGCCATGAATCACCTGTTTAGAACTATTTTCATACTAATTATTATTTCTCTTCAAATTCAAGCTCAACAAATTGATTTATTGATTAAAGGAGGTCATCTTATTGATCCTCTAAATAATATTGATGCAATCATGGATGTGGCTATTGAAGATGGCAAAGTATTTCAAATAGCCAGCAATATTGATCCAGCGGGTGCCTTTCAAGTTATTGATGCTAGTGGCATGTACGTAATGCCGGGATTAATCGATATTCATTCTCATAACTTTTTTGGGACCGAACCGGATGCTTATCTAGCCAATAGTTTTTCATCACTACCACCCGATGGATTCTCATTCAGATCGGGTGTTACAACTATTGTAGATGTGGGTGGAGCAGGATGGCGAAACTTCAAAACATTTAAAAAACAAGCAATCGATCATTCTAAAACCAGAGTATTGAGTTTCTTGAATATAGTGGGATCTGGAATGGCTGGCGGAGCTATTGAACAGAATCTGGCGGATATGGATGCTAAATTGACTGCTTTGGAAGCCAAAGCCAATCCTGACTATGTGGTTGGGGTTAAAGTCGCGCATTATTATGGTCCGGAATGGGGACCGGTGGAAAAGGCGGTAGAAGCTGGAACGCTTGCAGGCATACCGGTGATGGTTGATTTCGGAGGAACAGATCCACCGCACTCCCTGGAAACTCTTTTTATGGAGAAACTTAGGCCGGGAGATATTTTTACGCACTGTTATGCACACGTAAATGGGCGCATGCCTATACTCGATGAACATCGAAAACTGAGACCGTATATTCTTAAAGCACAAGAACGTGGGATTATCTTCGATGTGGGGCATGGTGGAGGATCATTCCTATTTGATCAAGCGATTCCAGCCATCGAACAAGGCTTGAAACCAAATTCAATCAGTACCGATTTGCATACTGGAAGCATGAATGGAGGCATGAAAGATATTGTGAACGTAATGTCCAAGTTTTTAAATATGGGACTTACTGTGCAGGAAGTTGTAAAAGCAACCACCCAGGATCCGGCAAAAATTATTCAACGGGACGATATTGGACATCTTTCTATTGGAGTAGGAGCAGACTTAACCATATTAAAATTAGAAAAGGGAGATTTTGGATTCATTGATACCAAAGGATGGAGATTGGATGGAACTCAAAAGCTGATTTGTCAGTTGACCCTTCGAGACGGAATAGTCGTGTGGGATCTCAATGGTATTTCCAGACCCAAATGGGAGAAATAAGTTGGATGTGATTACATAAATTCAGTAACAAATTGAAACAACCTTACATTACTTTATTAATCGGTTCGGCCTGTTTGCTCATCGGTGCACTCTTAATTTTTTTATTGGGTAACCAAAGTTGGATAGGGCCTTTATTGATCAGTGGATTAGTGGCGGGAGCCATTGGACTTCGTGGACATGCTTTTTTCAAAGGATTTTCTTTCACTATTTTAATATTTGCGGCCGTTGCAGCCTCCTTGTTTTACCCATGGCTTTTTACAGAATGGGGTTCATTTAATCTCAAGAAATTAATTGTTCCACTTTTACAAATAATTATGTTTGGAATGGGGACGGCTATGAGCTTTAAAGATTTTGTTGGAGTGATTAAAATGCCGAAAGCAGTTGGAATCGGAATGGCTTGTCAATTTACCATCATGCCTATTGTAGGTGTAACCATTGCTACCATGTTTGGGTTTCCGCCGGAGATTGCAGCTGGTGTCGTGTTGATTGGAGCGTCTCCCAGTGGCCTGGCATCGAATGTAATGGTTTATTTAGCTAAAGCCAATCTGGCACTATCCGTTACTTTGACGGCTTGTGCTACCTTGCTCGCTCCTTTATTGACGCCTTTCTTAATGAAAACCTTAGCAGGTCAATTTATTCCTATTGATGCCTGGGCGATGATGTGGAGTATTGTCAAAATCGTTATAATCCCCATAGCAGCAGGTTTATTATTTAACCACTTTTTCCACGGAAAAGCCAAATGGCTGGATAGAATAATGCCGTTGGTATCTATGGCTGGAATTGCCTTTATTATCACCATCATCACGGCGGCTGGAAGGGACAGTCTATTGACTATTGGGTTGGCGTTGTTTATGGCTGCCATCATACACAACATAGCTGGATACTTTTTGGGTTATTGGGCCTGTAAATTATTTAGGATGAAAGAAAACGATTGCCGTACCATTGCCTTGGAAGTAGGTATGCAGAATGGAGGCTTGGCCTCAGGGATTGCCTTGGAAATGGGTAAGGTGGCTACCGTAGGATTAGCCCCTGCTATATTTGGTCCTTGGATGAATATTTCGGGATCTTCCTTGGCTACCTGGTGGCGTGAGAAAATTCCAAAAGATGAAAATGCATAAAAAATAATTATTTCAAATAGAGAACATATGAAAACAAATGTCATTATTTTATTAATGGGCAGTGCTATGATGGGTACTTGTCTAATAGGGCAAACGATTAGTAAAGACGAAATGAAATTTCTGACCCCGTCGTGGGAAGGAGAACGGTTTGATGATGGACGACCAAAAGTTGCAGATGATATTCTGCAAAGGATGAAAATTGTAACCATTGAAGAAGCTTGGGGCGTGCTCCGCAACGAAGGATATCACAACCAATTCGAAGGAGAGTGGGAGACGATCCATAAAGGTGTGCCAGTGGTAGGTAGAGCACTCACTGCTCAATATATGCCCAATCGACCGGATGTATCTGAAGCCATTCAGAAAAAAGGTCAAATGGATGGAAGGATAGGGAGTTCGAATTCCTGGCCTATTGATATGCTCTCTAAAGGAGATGTTTATGTGGCAGATGGATTTGGTAAAATTGTTGACGGTACACTGATAGGCGATAATTTGGGAAATTCCATTTTTGCGAAGTCCGGTAACGGTGTGGTGTTTAATGCTTCCAGTAGAGACCTTGAAGGGTTAGCTGAAATTGATGGGTTTAATGCTTTCGTGAAAGGATGGCACCCATCCTACCTGCAGGAAGTGATGTTAGCCGGGCTCAATGTACCTATTCGCATGGGGGCAGCAACCGTATTGCCTGGAGATGTCGTATTAGCTAAGGATGAAGGCGTTATATTCATACCTTCTCATTTAGCAGAAAAAGTAGTGGTCACCTCTGAAGTTGTCAGGTTGAGAGATTTATTTGGTATCACTCGGCTGAAAGAAGGCAAATATACTCCAGGCCAAATCGATAGTAAATGGTCTGACACCATTGAAAAGGATTTTTCAGAATGGCTAAGAGCACATATTGATGAACTACCTGTCCCTAAAGAACAAATTCAAAAATTATTAGAAAAAAGAACTTGGTAAATATTGTTATTGTTTTACCAGTATGAATTCAAAGATTATAAAAAACTTAATATTATGAAACAACAAGAAAATAGAAGATCCGTATTCAAGAAAATTGGATTATCACTGGCTGGACTTTTTGGTTTTGGTGTGGCCAAAGCAACGGGTACCAGTAGCGTTAATGCGGATGCACCGCGAAAAGAAGTATTTGATGTAGTAAATGATCAGGACGGAGTCCCTTTATTTTCAGGGGGTGTAAAATATGGCAACTTACTATTTGTTGCGGGAAAAGGAGCGCACTTTGATGGAGACATTAAGTCCCACGTTGACCACGTGTTGAAGGAACTGGAAAAAGAATTAGTCAAACATGGATCTTCGATGGAAAAAGTTTTAAAGGTCAATGTTTATCTGGCGGATCTGGCAGATTATAAAGGATTAAACGAGGTTTATCGGGGCCGATTTGGTGAAAATCCACCCGTCCGCACTACAGTAGCCACTTATGGAGGTGTGCCCGGAGATTCGCTGGTAGAGATGGATTGTATTGCTGCCGTTTAGAGAGCAAGTTTTTAGAGATTTCATTTAATCACTTTTCACAAAACCGTTTATTATGTTGGTTTCCCGACGAGATTTAATCAAACAATTATCTACCCTTCCATTATTGGGAGGCATGTTTACTGCTGGAGCAATAACTCAGCGAATGCCCGGATTGACAGGACGAAGGGATTATTATAAAGAGCTGGGGTTAAGAAATTTTATAAATGCAGCAGGTACCTACACGGCATTGACCGGATGCCTAATGACCGAAGAAGCGGTGGAGGCATATAATTATGCCGCTGGGCAATACGTAGCCTTGGATGAGTTACAAGATAAAGTGGGCGAAAGGTTGGCTGAACTGATTGGTTGTGAAGCAGCCACCGTCACTTGCGGAGCGTTTTCCGCAATAACCTTGGGGCTTGCCGGTGTCCTCACCGGAGATGATCCTAAGAAAGCTGCGCGGATTCCCTATGATCTGACTGGAATGAAAAGTGAAGTGATCTTGCAAAAATCACATTCTATAGGTTACTCACATGCGTTGAAAAACTGTGGGGTAAAAATAATAGAGGTTGAAACCGTTGGAGAGTTAGAGAATGCCATTAACGAGAACACAGCCATGTTATGGTTTCTCAATGCGCATAACTTCAGAGGAAAAATTCAGTACAAAGAATTTATTGAGGTAGGGAAGAAATTCAATATTCCGATGATGAATGATTGTGCTGCGGATGTACCACCCGTTGAAAATTTATGGAAGTATACCGACATGGGATTTGATCTGGTTTGCTTTTCCGGAGGGAAAGGATTAAGAGGACCTCAGAGTTGTGGACTACTTTTAGGTAAAAAAGAATTGATCCGTGGAGCTCGTTTGAGTGCACCTCCGCGTGGCGATACTGTCGGCCGAGGCATGAAGGTGAATAAGGAAGAGGTATTGGCCATGTTGATAGCAGTCGAGACTTATATAAATAGAGATCACGATGCCGAATGGAAGTTATGGGATAGTCAGATCAAATTGATCAGCAACAGTGCTTTGGAGGTTGACGGTGTCGAAACGGACATTCACGTGCCCGAAATTGCAAATCATGTGCCCTCGCTCAATATCAGTTGGGACCAATCAAAAATTAAAATAACGCCTAATGAAGCCAGACAAGCCTTGAGAGCTGGTCACCCTTCCATTGAGACAGTAGGCGGGGACAAATCGGTTAACATCACGACCTGGATGATGAATGCAGGTGAGGAGCGCATCGTTGCGCGGCGGGTGAAGGAGATTTTGATGGAAAGTAGTAAGACGTAATGACCTTAAAGCTTTATTAAGTGGCTCACGGTAAACAATGTTTTCTGTAATCAGTGTCTAATTCCCACCCTGGAATAATGGTTTAGGAGGCTTTATTGCTGTTTATATTTTTTGGATTCAATAATTGAGACTATTGATAATTACCATTATGAAAAAAATGACTTGTAAACAATTGGGAGGAGCTTGTGATCAAGAATTTCAGGCCGATACTTTTGAGGATATATCCGAAATGAGTAAAAAGCATGGCATGGAAATGTTTCAAAAAGGCGATAAGGCACATTTAGAGGCCATGAATAAAATGAGAGAATTGATGAAATCATCCGATTCTAATGCGATGAAAAAATGGCTTGAAAATAAACGAAAAGAATTTGATGCACTATAACCCGGGTTTAAGTTGGAATATAGTTAACCTTAGATATTGTTATCCTAACAAGGTACCTATTTTTAGAGCCTAATCAAATTTCATTGGTGTAATGGAACCGCTTTTGCCTCAAAGCAAAGGGAATCCTGCGGTCATTGCAATGGTGTTTACTCAGGTGTGTAAACAAAAAATATAATAATATGAAAGTTGCGATAATATTACTTAATCAAGGCAGAGGAAGCGGTGTTGTCGCTAAGGAACATGGTAAATATCTTTTAGCCCAAGGACATGAGGTGTATTATATACATCCAAATGTTGGAAAAGGGATAAATGGAGCTTATAACAAAGAAGTGTACTTAAATACGGACATTGTTCCTGTTCACGAATATTTACCTTCTGCCAAAGACACACAAAAAGCAGTTTCTTCTATGAATTATGATGAAGCCATGGATTATGTTCCTGCTTATGAGGATGCTTTAGAAAAAATTATTCAAGAAACGGACATCGTCATTGGGCATCATGCTAATTTGACAGCTATTGCAACGGCTAATATTTGTAAGCGGTACAATAAACCGTATGTTTTGTTTCTGCATGGTACCGGTATTGAACCTCGTCACCACGGCTTATATGACGACAGAGTATGGAGTTTAATTGAAAGTGCTATAAAAGAAGCAAATGGTATTATAGTCACAACTGAATACGTTCGGGACGAGTTGGTTAGGAATATTGTTGACCTGCCTATAGACAGGTTTCTCATTCAAGCTTGTGGAGTGGATTTAACTGAGTTTAATTCAGAAAATACTTTGGATATAACCAAAAAATATTCTTTGCCTGCCAAATATGTTATATGTCCAGGCGCTTTGACAAAGTCAAAAGGACCCCAAAATGTAGTGGAGTCGTCAACACAATATTCAGACCTTGCTGAAACCATTTTCATTGGAGATGGCGAATTGAGAGAACATCTTGAAGCACAACTAGGAAAAAGAGGGAGATTTCTAGGATTTGTTTCAAACGAAGATAAAGCTAAATTAATCAATGCTGCAACGCTTCTGGTTGCTGCTCCAGAGAAAAAGGAACATTTTGGAATCATTTACACCGAAGCAATGGCTGGTAGTGTTCCAATTGTTGCCTATGAGGGTGGAGGAGTAAATTCAATCGTAACTCCAGAAGCAGGTGTATTGACTAAAAGAAATCCAAAAGCCTTAGGAGAAGCGGTTCGCACACTGCTGCTCAATGAAAAAAGACGCTCAGCCATGGCTAGGAAATGTAGGGAGAGAGCCGCAGAATTTTATGCTGTCGAGGTATTGGGCCCAAGATTAAACCAATGGCTTCTCGGGATACTTAATGCACCATGAGCTTCCAGAAATTACCAATGAAAACCAAATAAGTGGGTAGTGCCTGGTTTACATTTCAAACTTAGGGTATAGAATCAACAAATGAAGAACAAATAATTAAAATACTAATCATTGCGCATACACCTAAACCGTCAACAGTACTGCGGCTCTCTTAATACTTATAAGCCTCATACTTTACCAATTCATAAATCCTGCCTGGATTTGAGATAGCACTATTTACCCGATTCGAAAAGATAAACATCGCTCTGTCATGATCAAAATGCCATTCTGCCCAGGAGCTGAAACCCGTACCGCCACCGAGGTGTCCGATACAGTCACCCAAGCAGTGCACCCAAAAGTTGGCGGTTCCGGAAGTAGGATCTTGTAGTTCAAGCATCTTATCTATCGTGGAGGTCTTGAGAATTGTTTTTCCTTGGTATTCACCTGAATTCAGCATGGCAATCACGAAATGGGAGAAGTCTTCAATATCTGAACTGATAAATCCAGACGGGTAATGACGGCACGTGTAATAATGCATAGGATGACCTTGATCATTGTATGGCGTAACTAAATTTTCTGTATTGAGATTGCTGAATCTGAATGCGGTATTATCCATTTCCAGAGGATCGAAAATATTAGCTTGACAATAATCCCGGTAATCTTGCCCGGTTATCTCTTCAACCACCAGGGCTAATAAGGAAGCCCCGATATTGGAATACAAAAACATTTCGCCTGGTCGGAATTCCTTCCATACCTGGTGCC
>JAHEJC010000263.1 GCA_024639065.1 Lewinellaceae bacterium
AGCGCATATAACCCTCCTCGATTGAATAATTCGCTTATGTTTGCTGGAACACTAATTTGCCAGGTGGCCATATCGGTATGAAATCCTTTATACACTGACTGCACAATGTCAGCAAATTTATAGTTTTGAAAAATCAAACCTATCACGCAGGCTGTGAGCGAAGATGTCAATAGAACAGGAATGGTCGGTAACCTCTTATACGAGCCAATTAAGACAATCAACACTGGTAGTAACAGCAAAATGGTAAAGTTGAAAATTGATTCAATTCCTTGCAAAGTAACATTTACTTTCTCAAAATCATCCACCATTGATTCAACAGGATATATAAAACCTAGTATCAAATAAATAACCGCGGCTATAATCGCTGAAGGAAACGTGGTGTACATCATGGAATTGATATGGTCATATAAATCTACATCAGTAGCTAATGCTGCAATATTAGTAGTATCGGATAGCGGAGACATTTTATCACCAAAATAGGCTCCTCCTACTACTGCACCAGTAATAATGGCCAGATCCGCATTGACTACAGTTGCTACCCCTAAAATGACTACACCGATGGTACCTACTGAACCCCAGGAAGTACCAGTAAACATGGAGAAGAAAATGGGAATGATAAAAGCGATTAAATAGATGTATTGAAGATTAATAAGTTTAATGCCATAATAGACAAACATGGGGATAGTGCCAGCTATAATCCAACTACCAATTACGATTCCAATGGCAAATAGAATTAATATGGTGGGCAATCCTTTCGCTAATTTTTGAATAGCATGGTTCAATATAGAATCCCAGGAGTACCCTAGTATGAGCAATTGGCTTACCGCAAAAAAAGAGGAACTGATAAAAATAATTTCAAGGGGAATGACAGGTTGATTTAAGAAGTAGGGTCTTATGACCAGTCCATAAATGATCATACCCAGCAGAAACAGTATGGGAAGTGCACTGGTTAAAAGGTTTCTTCTTTCTTCAGCTCTGCTTTCCATTATCAAATGCGAATATCTCGAGTATTACCCATGGTGCAATATAGAGTATAAAGCGTGATTATACATCAGGTTCACGAAATCAACCCAGACGATCTTGTATCTAAGGTTTACACTTAATTCAAAGCGTTGAATTTCCAGCGTTGAGCAAGAATGTTAGCAATCAGATCTTGATAACCCCAGCCAATCTTTCGGGCAGCAATCATGGTGAGACTGTCCTGATTCAAACGATGAGGCCTTGACGGGCCGGTCATATTGGGTTTCATATTTAGATCGAATAAATAATCATGCCCTTTTTCATCCGCTCTGCAATCAATACGGATGGGTGCTCTTGCCTGAACCAAAGTAGCAGCTTTTTCGCATTGCAATTTCAACTTGATCATGCTGGCAGCATTAAGTTGCTCGTCAGCTAACACCTTACTGTTTTCAACGACTGCAACAACGCCGTTATAGGGGGCTACGCCATCTTGGTGGTTAAAGCGAACCACTGCAGGCAAGCACCAGTATTGGTCCCTTCGTTCCTTTCTACCATGTATTAAGTATTTTCCAGGAGGCATCACTGTAAAAGTGGTTTCTCTTCCAGATAGAAATTTTTCTATATAAACAGCCTGGCCATAGGTCTTTTCTTGCGAATACTTTATTAGTTGTTCTATTAAACTATTTTTGTCATTTACTCGTACAACACCTTGGCTTCCTCGCCCTCGAATCGGTTTGATTACTATTGGAAAAATGAGTTGTTGCTTGGAGGCCGAAAAATCATCTAACGATACAAGTTTGCTATCGGGTATAGGTAATCCGTTCTTTTTTAGCAAATTATTCGTAAACCATTTATCATCGTATTGGTCTGCATCCACGGTGGTTTGCCCAACAATTTCTAATCCCAAATCTTGGAATTGTTCGATGGGGTGGCCTTGATAAAGAACTGTGTTTAACCAAAAGGTTCTTGCACCCAGGTTCAAAGCTGATTGTATCCCACCATGAGTGTCTGGAAATACCCAATCTAAATCGCGGTTTATGGTTGGATTCGATCGAGGTGTGATTAATGGAAATTGGTTTGAAAATAATGTGTAGCCAATATCTGCTCCACTATCTGAATATCCACCGGGCTTCATCGGTTTCTGAATACCTGCCCTGGGCGGCGCTGGCAAGGCTTGATATAATATGGCAATTGGCTTGATATCCTGATTAATTAATTGTGTCTGGTATTCAATATACTACTTTCCGGAATATAAGTCTCTGTACGATACGATTGGTAGATTCTTGTAAATACTCTTTTTAATAAAAAAAATCCATACTTTTTATAAAATGCAGTCCCGATCAAATTGTCTTTAAAAACTTCTACCTCCATTTCTTCGTGTAGACTGCTTACACATATCAAAAGTTGAGTTCCTATACCTTGCCCATGAAATAATGATTCTTTAAAAATGGCGCCTACCTCATGGTCTAATATGGATATAAATCCGACCGACTTATAGCGGTCAATGTATACCCAGATCTTAGCTCTGGACAGGTAAATATCCCGAATGTCTTATTGCTCCTTATCCACAAATTGGGTTGCTTAAAAAGAGTGGGCGCGGGTAAAAGCCAATAGCTATGTTTCGATTAGATCTTTCAGGTCACTCTCCCGATACTTTCTTATCATTAAGATGAGAATTATTAATTTTCACTCAAGAAATTTAATCGGTCTCTAGAACAAATTCTACCATCAAGGAACAACCATTTTAAATAGTCGATATAAATATCTTCTTTTCTTTCCAGCAGGATCATTTGGTTTTTTAAATGCCTTTCTTCAATTTCCAATAATAGTACCGGATCATATCCTGCCTGTCGGGCATAGCTGTCTCCTAGTTCTTCGAGTTGATTTCTTTCATGCTCAACTTTTTGAATGTAGTTATTCAAGTTATTAATGGCTGTGGTTATCTCCCCGGATATAATCATAAATTCCTGGTTCCGTTCCTGGATCCACAGCTCATTTTCATTCTCTACACTAATTTTTTCAATTGCCAGCTCATTCAGCTTAAGTTTCCGATCGGCAGAAGTTGGAAACCTAAATCCAACGCCAACATGAAGCCTTTCCTTGAAGAGATCATCTGGCGCTCCATTATATCGGAGTTGTGCAAAGTCAATCCAACGTTTGCTCTTAGACTGTTCGTATTCCATTTCTTTTTGGATCATTTCTTTTTCATAAGCCAGTTGTGGTTCTTTTAAATCTTCAATGACCATTGATTTTTGTATATCAGATTCAATGCGGTTAATTGTCAAAAAGTTTTGGAAGAACAGACTATCCGATTCCAAACCATATTGATTAATCACTCGCTTAACTTCTTGTTTCAAGTCATGGATGGATATGCTGATATCAGTCAGGTCAGTCTCTAACTCAATTACTTTTTGGAAGGAGATAGCCTGTCCCGCAAGCAGTCGACGGTACACCACCTGTTTATCCTGCAGTAATTTTTCTATTTTGTAGAGCAGATCAAGATTACCCTGTAGAAGAAATAGTGCAAGCCAGTCCCGATTAATAATGGAAAGTTTCTCACACCTAAGCTCTAGTAGATCAAAATTAGGTTTGTTATTAATCAAATTATATATAGCCTGAATCGATCTTTTTTCTTTTCCTGAAATCGGAGAAATTCGCAGCGTAACCTCTTGTTGCTTCAAGTCAAAATCATGGGTTTCTGTTCTCAATTCGTATTCTTCGATCCAGGAGAAATTAACTGGTTCGTCTTCATCTGATTGTACTATTGCCGACGGCAGTACCGCTTTGCTAAAGAAAGCTGCCTCATCAATCACCTGGCTCTTAATGATGGTCGGCATGCTTATTAATATGAGTATTAAATATCTCATCTATTGGGTAGTAGGAGATGATACGAAACTTAAACTCACTTTTTCTTTTTGAAGAAATACGTTGTCCTTCGAAATCTCAACTGTCACTTCACGACCATATGTTTTGATGTCCACCATCTTGCGCAAGCGGGCTGGGATTTCAATTATCCTCGATCCCAATCCAATTACTTTACCTGGATAATTGATGGATTCATCTTTTAGCGAAGACACAGAAAATTGATCACCCAGTTTAACTTGTAAAGTAAGATCTTCGTGCACATACCCTTTGATGATACCTGAGTGAGGCTCGTAGAAAGATAGCAAGGTACGGTAGGAGGGTATGTGCTCTTCCTCTTTGCAGATAATATTTCCGATGAGACCATCGGTCGGAGCGGTAACTACTATAGGTATAATTTTTTGCGATTCTTCAAAGGCGGACTCAGCTAAATACAATTTGATTTTCTCTCTAAAGGGATTGTCTCCTAGTCTCAATTCTTCCCTTATACCCTTTATTTTTAAATCTCCTGTTTCCTGCAGATTTGATTTTTCCATTTTCAATGTGTTAATCTCCTCTTCTATGGGATTGTAATCCGATTTTTTTTCCGGGATGGCAGAAAGTCCTTTGGACAAAGATTGTTTAAACTCAAGTTCTTTTTGCAAAGAGATAATTTTTGCATCAATTTCAGCAACTTCATTTTGGGTATCCTGATTCAATTGGTCTATTTCATTGAGTTTTCTTTGTTGCCATATTTTTTCTTCAGCTTCTAAAACCATAATTTGGTATTTCTGATCATCCAGAGTTTCTTTAGATTTTCTCCTGGAAAGAAACATCAAGGTATCTCCATTTTGAACAGCCTGACCTGGTGTGATTAAAATTCGTTCTACTACAACTGGATAGTTATAATTGATTTCGGTTTCATTACTTTCCGCAAATCCATAAAACGACAAATCAGCTGGGGCTGTGGGTTGAAGTAAAGCAAATAAGAGTATGCTAATAAGAATAAATGACAGGTAAAAAATATTGATCCGCTTCATTACCTATAAATTGGGATCTTGTTTTGAAAAATTCAATCTGATATCTTCCAATCCATCTAATTGATTCAGGCGATTAGTAAATAAGCTAAGGGTTTTTGGTTTTTTCATCCTGATCAAGTAATTAAACTCTTGTAAATGATGTCTGGAAATTACTTCCTCCACTTCCATTCCTTCCTCATTAATAGTCTTCATTTTGCGGGGATTCAAAGTACGTAGTTGTTGTAACTCAAAATGACGACAATGGGTTTGTAATAAATTTTCAATATGCATGCGGGCTTCATCGGTCTTTGGTACTTGTATTCTCAGTTCACCTATCAATTCATTATCATTGCTCAATGGCGAGAAGCGCAAAATAAAGGCGGCCAGGCAGAACACCAAAGTTCCGGTTAAAGCAATACTATAGCCCAACACACCTGCAGCAATGCCAGCTGCCAGAGAAGCAAACATAAAAGTGATATTTCGTGGATCATTCAGCACAGTTCTAAAACGGATGATAGATAGTGCACCAAGCATGCCCAGACCCCTGGCCACACTGTCGCCGATTGCCTGCATCACTACAGAAGCAGTGATACCGATAAGAGCAAGGGATTGCAGGAAATGAGCTCTTTTGTGGATGCTTTTCGTCGTATATTCATAGGTAATCGCAATCAATGAAGATAATATAAATGCGAATAGTGCTGTAATCAGGATTACATAAAAAGATGGGGTATTGGGATCATAATTTAATAAATCGATATCAAACATACTTGCAAGGTAAAATCTTAATTAGCAAAAATAGCTATTTTGAATTAGTGCGTTCCTAAAATTTGGTTTCTTGTTTGTAACTGATGATAAAAATAGATATTCAACGTTGTCGATTGTAAAAGAGTAAATTGGTGATTATTTTACGGATTCATGAATGATCGCTTGGATAAATGAATAAGATGTCTCCAATGATAAGTATTCTGATGCCTGTAAAGAATTCGGAAATTTTCTTAGGCGAATGTATACAATCTATTCTCCAGCAGTCCTATGAGGACTGGGAGTTGATTGTGATCAATGATCATTCAACCGATAACAGTTTAAAGATTCTGAGAGCGTACGAGGCAAAAGATCGACGCATCAAAGTTTTTGACAATAACGGATCGGGGATTATTAAGGCATTACGGCTTGCTTATGGGCGCTCGGATGGAAAATTTATCACCCGAATGGATTCCGATGACCGGATGAATTCTGATAAACTAAAACTATTAATGGGTGCCTTAGACAATAAAGGCAGAGGACACCTTGCCATCGGACTCGTAAAATATTTCGCAAAATCTATGTTAGGGGAAGGTTATTTAAAATATGCTCAATGGCTTAATCATCTTACTAGAAGCTCCTCTAATTTTAGCCAAATTTATAAAGAATGCAGCATTCCTTCCCCTTGTTGGATGGTATTTAGAGAGGACTTAGACCGGGTTGGTGCATTTGATACTGATATTTACCCGGAAGATTATGACCTGGCGTTCAGGTTTCGACAAGCAGCACTTAAAGTCGCTCCTGTACTTGAAGAAATCCACTATTGGAGAGACCACGCTTCAAGATCATCTCGCACCCAAGAGTACTATTCAGACAATCGATTTACTACGCTAAAAGTAAAACACTTTAAGGATCAGGATTATGACTCAAGCAAAATGTTGATTCTTTGGGGGGCCGGATCCAAAGGGAAAAAAATTGCAGCTGCACTATTAGAAAGTGGCATCCCATTTAGGTGGATTTGTAACAACCCGAAGAAAATTGGGAAGGAAATTTACGCGACTTCATTAGAAGATTTGGATGTGCTATCAGTTCAGCAAACATTTCAAGTAATAGTCGCCGTAAGTTCTCCTAATGAACAAGCGGGTATTAATGCGATTATGCAGTCAAATAAGCAGCACCAATATTTTAGGTTTTGCTAATGATCAGGTTGTACCGTGTTCTTTTACGCTACCTGTTGTTTTACCAACCTTAAGTAATACCGGTGACTTCATTAGGATAAATCTTCCTTAAATGACTGATAATATTGTGTGCTTTAGCGCCCCGGGGACTTGAATGATAAGAAAGATATCGCCTTTAATTTGTACTATATTTTTAGCAGATAGTCAAATTTAAAATGAATCTTTTAGCCTAGCTGCACTAAGGCTTTATCCAAATCACTTGACCTGGGGTTATCTGATCATACCAAACTTTGAGATTATCATTAAAAGTAAATCAATTTTTGAATGGCCAAAAGTTGACCCGATTTCTTTAACTGAATGAAATATATTCCAGGCGTCATGTCTTTCAGTTTATTTATGTCCAATTGGATCGAATGGGTACCTTGCTCAAAACGTCCTCGCAATATGTTTTGAACAGGTTTCCCTAAAAGGTTAATTAGTTCCAAGCTGATTGCACTTGGAGAAGTTAAATTAAATTCTATCTTGGCATATGCACTCAATGGGTTAGGCGAAATCTTTAAATGAGTATTATTTGGGTGTGTAAGTTTTATTGATGTAATGGCAGCATTACAAATAGATTCAACTCGATCAGAACAATACACGAAATTCCCATCGGCCATAGTAGCTAATATTTCGATAGATTTTATAGCGCTGGTATTCATTTGAGTCGGATCATTTGATAGCAAAACCAAGTCTGCAAATTTTCCGGATTTAAGGCTACCTACTTCCTGGTCTCGATCAAGTGCATAAGCTGAATGAATGGTCATAAATTTCAAACCTTCTTCAACGGTCATAGCATGTTCTGCTAGCCATTCTGGAGGTGTACATATATTGCCATCTCCTGCCACCTCTTCTTTGGTCACTGAACTGTGTAGATTTATGATAGGATTTAAAGGAAGAATAGGTGCGTCTGAGTGCCAGGCAATGGGAATGCCTGGATTAGCATCTATGATAGACCTCCAATCTTCTAGCCAAAGTAAGTTCTCCATACCAAAAACATTGGCTAGTCCTTCTATACTACAAGTAAAATAATATCCCCAAGTCACGGGTACGATGTTATTGGCTCCATAGAGATTATAAATATCAGCGGGTATAAAGGAATTGTGTTCAATGCGATGTCGTTTTTCATTCGTTCCACTGGTAACCATCGACAATGCTTGAATAGTCTGCCGAATCGCTCGATCCCCTTGAGCATGTATAGCCAGTTGATAACCGGCCTCATCAGCATTAGTGACCAGGCCATTTAAAGTCTCTTGGTCAAAAAATAAATCACCTTGAGAATCCCTATCCAAATAGGTCCAGGAGATTGCCGGTAGTTTCTCACAAGTACCTCCATCCGTAAAAATTTTTACGCCTCCAATGCGAACTTTTTCACCAGGATTGCGGGTTGGCGGGTAGTTCATCCACCATTTATCAAGGACGTCTCCACAATTGTTTACTGCTGGTAAGTATATACTCGCTTTAATCTTGATCAATCCTCGCTCATCCATCGATCGCACATGAGCAATTACGTCATCATTTGAAAACATATTGCCAAAGGTGGTTATCCCATTTTCAAACATTAATTGCTGGCTTCGTAAAATACCTTCGTCCGTTAATTCCACATCATTAAATAAGTGATTGTGTGCATCAACAAATCCTGGTAATATGGTCGTTTCATCCAGATCAATCTTTAGTGTGGATTCGTCCCCCAGACCCAGGATCTGTTCATCGAATCCCAATTCAAGGATTCTATCTTCTTTCAATGCGATGGAAGTTACTCTAGGATTATCCGGATTCATGGTTATGATGTTACCATTAAATAAAATCTTATCCGGAATTACGGTTTGGCTTGAGGCAGTAAGCTCTAACAAGAAACACAGGAGTATAAAAAAATATGATCGCATTATCTTTTTTATTATTTATGAGCATTTATAGATCTTCTCTTTTTGAAATTAGTAATAATATTTTAGACTTAAGTTATAATAGGGCCAGGGGTAATTAAAAACTTTACCTTGCCCGGTGAGATTTTAATCGACAGGTTAAATAACCGCTGCGTGACCTCGATAACAGGTTCAACGGAAATGCATCGCTGCACAGTCCGTCTTCTGTTATCCGCTTGCGCTAACAAAATCTCAGGTTCCCAAAAGGATTGTGCAATTATCCTCACCATATACTGGCCAGCTCCGCTGTCCGAGATCCTTTGGTTTTGGAAGCGATTGAAGCCATGAAGGCATAAAACCTCGATGCCGTTTTTAATGGATTGCTTCACTTCGCTCGCAATTTAGACTTGACGCTATGATACCTATGCTTTGAAGTCAGGTTTTAGGAGATTGCTGTCCTTCAATAACTTGCAGGCATCTTGAAATACTTGGCTCGGCTTGGCCTCTATTCGGATTTTTTGATGGGGTGGATAACAAAATTCCAATTCCTTCGCATGCAGTAGCATATTGATCATTCCAAA
>JAHEJC010000264.1 GCA_024639065.1 Lewinellaceae bacterium
TGGATGCTTCGGTAGCCTTTACAACCGTTTCGATTGCCGTGGATTCTTGAGCTCCAATGACCAAAACACTGATACAAAGTAGGCTGGAAATAATAAATTTCAATTTTTTCATATTTATTTGCTGATTACGTACCTAAAGTAACAAAGGTACAAGATTTTTAGTTTTAGGTGACTTCGGTATTTTCCAGGTTAAAGAACATTTGTTGCGTTAAATCTCTGTTAATTTTGAAGATACCCTTAACCGCTGTGCGTTCGTCAGTATAATTTACTTTCTATGCATCCTGCATAAACACCTGCCTAAGGCTTTCCTGGCCAGCCTTTCCACAAATGAAACACCTATTTACCGGATGGGCTGAAAACACATAATGGCTTTGTGCACGCTTTCCGGTAAGAGGTATTAAATAATCCTCTACGACAATCTCTTCACCTACTAGCTGTAACAAATTGGGAAAGAAGTTATTAGATACCATCCCTGATCTATTACATGCTCAAGATCTTCTTTAAGGTATTGGCATCTACGGTCAACAATCCATTCTTAGTGATTCGTTCGGTTAATTCTTTCCATTTTTTATCACGGTTAAATACTTCTTTGAACAAGGGCCCCGCTTCTTCCATTTCTCCATTGTTGGCCAGGGCAATGGCATGCCAATATTTCATTTCAAGGTTGTCCGGAAACATGGCTTCTGCAGCACCATATTCTTTTTTGGCTTTTTCCATTTCACCATGTTCTACCGCGAGGTCTCCAGCATTCATATGCTGATAAGCGGCATGCACTTTCAGCAAGCGTTGCATTTCTTTTAAAGGATCCGGGTGGTCATCTATGCGCAGATCCACAATCCGATCTTCCCAGCTGTTTCCAGTAGCTTCGCCCTTTACTACCAAAATAGCTGCGGACTGCTTACCACGGATATCACCACCCGCAGCTTCAGCAGCAAGTAAGGCGTCCATTAATCTTTGAGCTAAGGGCTTGTTTGCAGACGCTTCGAATGCAGCAGCCATGGCCGGCCATACGGCTGCATTGTCCATCATGTTGGCTTGCACACTATAGCCATCTCCTTCCAGATGTCCAGCTGCATCAATACAGAGTGACCCGGTATGTGCAGCAACCTCGCCCTGCTTGTTGAGGAATGCTACCTGACGGAAGCCCTCACCCTCATCTTTAGCAATCAGACCATTCAACGCTTGTTTAGGGGAAAATCCCATCTTCATCATAGCTAATCCATCCGGACCATAGGCCGGGTTCACGAATGATTGAGTAGCCACCACACCCACACCAGCTTCTCCCCAGGCCACAATGGTCCCTACGCTAAACCAATGGGACTGAACGGCCACGCCCATGTCACCCGTTTTTTCATCAATAGCCACTATCGAATAAGTGTGTGCTAGCGGTTCATTGCCATAAAATTGTTGGCCAGTTGTAGAAAATGCATAACTGTGCAATAAGTATAATATCAATATCCTTTTTAATTTCATCTTCTGATTGTTTAATGTGAAATTAATAAAGACTTTTAAATAAGAAACAGGCCACCTGTGAGATCACCGAACTCTTCTTTTAATTTTTCGCTTGAAAAAAGCCTTTACACCGGCATAACCCTCATCATAGTTTTAATTTCTGCCTCCATTATCTTATATGATAGTCAACGAAGTTCTTATTCCATCCTAAATCATTTTATGTCAGAATTGGGTCATAGTCAGCAACCTGGAGCAGCCTTATTTCAGATGGCTTTTGTTGCCATTGCCATTTTATTGCCAACTCTTTTTTGGTTTATACAGCAAAAAGTCCTTTCACCAATTTCTAAATTTGCTTTTTATTTAAGTGTGCTAAGCGGGCTTTCAAGTATAATGGTAGGTTTATTTCCAGCTGACACGCATCTGGAAACGCACCTGATTGGTGTGTTTGTATTATTAATCTCTACCCTAATTGCTATAAACTTAGTTTTGATTGCATACCACCGTTCTCAAAAATTGAAATTATCTGTCGGACAAATTTTTTTTTCTATTTGGACGGGAATAAGTGGGCTGATTTTACTGATTATACCAAAACAATCTGTCAAACTATTTTTTAATGACCGTGGTTCCTTTCATAGACCGGATTTATGGATCATCCCAATCTTAGAATGGTTTACATTTATCAGCGTAGTCTGCTGGATTCTATATATGGTGTTTCGAGAGCAAGAGACGGAGAGAGACTAATAGACGGAAAGACATTGAGCCGAAGAGACATTGAGACCGGAGACAAACAGACTGGAAGACTAAGAGATACTGAGAGACCAAGAGAGGATCCGCCTATGCCAAGGTTTCGTTGGAGAGGGTAGAAAGAAATACTGGAATAGAAGGAGAAACAACGGTTCAACGTTCAAACGATCCCACGGTCCAACCTTGAAATCATCCATCAGCTAACGTATTGGCTATATCCGTTCGATAAGCAGCCCAAGCTGGGATAAGCGATGCAATTAATCCTACTATTAATGCACCTAAGAAAACCCACAGTTCTTCTTTTAAGAAAATCCACCCTGAAAAATTATAGCGGTATTTTTCTCTCATTACCTCAGACATAAGCTCCATACCACCGTGAGCTAATAAAAATCCAAAAATAAAACCTAGTAGTGCCAGTAATACTCCCTCCATAGTAATCAATGAAAATAGTTTCGCTTGGGAGGAACCCATAACTCGCATTAAAGCCAATTCGTATTTTCTTTCTTTGAGCGAGTTGTACAAGGAAATAAATATACTCAAGCCTGAAACAAAAGAAATTAGAATCGCTATGGCACGCAGCGCATCAAGCCCTACCCCCATTAAAGAATAGAGTCGGTTGATCTCAATGGCAGGTGTTGCAGCTTGCATATCTGTATTCTCATTGATGCTGCGCTGCATATTTAATGCTTGATAATTTCTGCCTTTAAACTTGATCAACAAAGAAGTAATATCCCTTTCAGAATTTTCTAATAAATCAGCATTAGTGAATGCTTCTTCGGCACTATGCTGATGATCCGAATGATCATGGTCATCTGCTGCATGATCATGTCCTTCATGCCCGTCTTCAGTTGAGTCAGTAGTTTCTCCCTGATGATCATGCACATCCCAGATACTCTTGGGACTAGTCAAAATTAATTGATCGATGACCGAACCGGTAGATTTCAAAACACCAATTACTTTAAATCCATGTGCATCATCGTGGACCAGATTTGGGTCTTCAATCAAACCATGCGAGCTTTGAAATTCATCCCCAATCTTTAATCCCAATGTCTTAGCCACGTTACTTCCAATGACCACATCAAAATCATGATACCAGTGTTCTCCCCGATCAAGTTCAGCATTATATAAATCTAAAAAGTCAAAAGTTGTTCCCACGATTCGGTATCCATTGTAACTATCACCTAAAGAAAGAGGTACTACGTTTTTAATTAAAGGGTGGTTGGGATTAAGGAACGGCTTTATAGACTGGATGGGAATATTCCCGGTAGGTGCGTCCACGTGGTACATATTGCACAATATTAATTGCAATGGACTCCCTTTTGCACCTACTACCAAATCTATTTCGGCCAGGTTTTTATCAAATTTATCTTGAAGCTGATTGTTTAACAAAAACAAAAATATGATCAGGCCAATACCCAGTCCGAATAACACCATACTCAAAACCAAGGACCAAGGCTTAAAAACAATGTTTTTCCAGCTTAGCTTGATAATATTCATGAAAGTAAAATTTGATTAGGTATGAATGATTTTAATCTGGCATCATGCGTGACAATCACCAAGGAGGCATCCCTGGAAGATGCTTGTTCTTGCAGCAGTTTAATTACGCTTTCGCAGTTTTTATCATCAAGCGCTGACGTAGGTTCATCTGCCAATAAAACGCCAGGTGCATTGATCATCGCTCGGGCAATTGCTACTCGTTGTTGTTCTCCTACGCTGAGACGTTCCGTTTTTGAATCGAGTTTGTGTTCAATATTTAAGCTTGTTAATATTTCCTTTATTAATGGTATGGATTGTTGTTCACCGGCAAGATTTTGAGCCAGCATCAGATTCTCTTTAACGGTGAGTGATTTAATAAAATGAGAACTTTGAAAAATCAACCCAATATGCTTCCCTCTAAACTTATCTAAGTTATTTCCGCTTAAGGAAGTCATATCCTGATCATCCACATAGACGCTTCCAGCTTTTGGTTTTAATATTCCAGCAAGCAAATGTAATAAAGTGGTTTTCCCACAACCAGAATTGCCCAAAATGAGTAGCTTCTCCTTATTATCACATTTCAGTGATGGAAAAGAAAGGCTGGGCCCTCTAACATAATTATAGGTTAAATCATTTGCACGAATCATACTCGAAATTTTTCCTCAAAAGTCATATTTCATAATTTATAACAGTGCTGCACCGATCACACCAGCACTATCTCCTAATTTAGGTCGGAGAAAAACAGTTTCTAACGAATGATTGAAAATGTGTTTTTTTACTTCCTCTACGCCTAACGTATATAACTCATCAATGTTTCCAAGACCTCCACCCAATACGATTGCATGCGGATCTACAATATTGATTAAATAAGACATACCTTTCCCAAAAAATTTAATCATACGATCCATGGTCTTCGTTGCATAAAAGTCAGACTTGGTGCGAGCAAGCGTTATAATATCCTTGAGTGGACGTTGCTCTCCAGCAAGATTTGCATAATACTTTTGCAAACCTGTACCGGATAAAATGGTCTCGACACAACCTGTCTTGCCACAATAACAATCCCCTCCTGATTCATCCAAAAATATATGACCCCATTCTCCAGCGATGCCATGTCTGCCAGTCAATGCTTTTCCATGGACCACAATACCACTTCCCACACCTGTTCCCATGATGGTTCCTATAACTACTTTGGCTGAAGGCAACTTATCCTTAACGACGCCGAATAGCGTTTCTGCAATAGCAAAACAATTTGCATCATTTGCCATGGTAAACTCAAGTCCAAGTTTTTCTTCCAAATCTTTCTTTAATAATTTTCCATTTAGACAAGTTGTATTACTATTTTTTAATTTGCCAGAGGTAGGATCCATTACACCTGGTGTACCCATTCCAATATAAGAGGGAGGTTGAAGCCCAGTTTCCTCCTCCATAATTTGAATGAGCTTTTCAATTTGACTTAAAATATGGTTATACCCATGTTCTTGCTCTGTTGGCACTCTAAGTCGAACTAATATTTCTGGATTTTGTCTGGCTGAAAGAATAACTCCTTCTATTTTCGTGCCACCCAAATCTATTCCCCACAAGGAACTCATATTTTACAGTTAATTTTGATTCTCAATTCGAAAGTATATTGTATCATTGCATTGAAATTCAAAAATAGAATTTTTTAGTAGTTAAGCCTTATGAAGTTATAAAATAAGATGTAGTGACCTCACCGATCACATCATCCGAGTGCTTTTTTTTTGAGTAAGCCAGCTAATCGGTTAGCACAAATTAATAGATTAGATAACTTCAAATTTTTCCAATGACTAAATATTTTAGACTATTTCTAATTGCCGTAAAAGGTGAAGAGAAAGAGTTTACGACTGGTAGTATACGACGAGCGATCTTCATGTTATCTATCCCGATGATCTTGGAAATGGCCATGGAATCGCTGTTTGCAGTCGTTGATATATTTTTTGTGTCCAAGGTAGGGGTAAATGCGGTGGCTACGGTCGGCTTGACAGAGGCCGTACTTACGATTGTTTATTCGATTGCCATTGGATTGAGCATGGCCGTAACGGCTATGGTGGCACGGCGCATTGGCGAGCAGGATGCTGATGCAGCTGCAGTCGCTGCCGTGCAAAGCATTATAATCGCCGTTGCTTTCTCGGTGGCAATCAGTTTAGCTGGATTTATTTTTGCGGAGGATATTCTCCGATTGATGGGTGCTTCTGAAGCAGTTGTTCAGGACGGAAAATGGTATACCAAAATCATTTTTGCTAGTAACATAGTGATTACGTTGATCTTTTTGCTAAACGCAATATTCAGAGGTGCCGGTGACGCGGCAATAGCCATGCGCACCTTATGGCTATCCAACATCCTGAACATCATCTTGGATCCTTGTCTAATTTTTGGGTTAGGTCCTTTTCCTGAAATGGGATTGACCGGAGCAGCGATTGCTACCACTATTGGGAGAGGCACCGGTGTTTTATTTCAGTTGTACCACCTCTTTGCAGGAAAAAGTATTGTTTATATCACCAAAAAACATTTGGTCGTTGTAAAGAAAATAATCATTAGGCTTATCAACGTATCTATTGGAGGTGTTGGCCAATTTATTTTAGCAAGTTCCAGTTGGATATTTATGATGAAGTTTATGTCTTCTTTTGGAGAAGAAGCCCTGGCAGGATACACGATATCGATACGTCTTTTAGTCTTTACCATTTTACCTGCGTGGGGTATGGCTAATGCGGCAGCGACTTTGGTAGGTCAGAATCTGGGAGCGAAACAGCCCCAACGAGCAGAACAATCAGTTTGGAAAACAGCGCACTACACAATGCTTTTTATGTTGACAGTAGCGGTAATCTATTTTGTATTTGCCAAAGAGCTTATGCAATTTTTTAATGATGATCCTGAAGTCGTGAGGAATGGCGTATTGAGTCTGAGAATAATTTGTTCCGGGTATATATTTTTTGCTTACGGGATGGTCATTGGTCAATCTTTTAATGGCGCAGGTGATACCTATACTCCGACGTTACTTAATTTCATTTGTTTTTGGTTGATGCAAATACCTTTGGCCTATTTAATGGGTATTCATTGGGAAATTGGTGCATCCGGAATTTTTTGGGCTATTTTCATCAGTGAAAGCATCCTTGCTATTTTCGCCGTGATATTATTCAGGAGAGGAAAGTGGAAGCTAAAACAAATTTAATCCGGAAGTTGTCAGTTTATATTAGATATGAGGCCTGATAAGTATTATTCTCAAATAACAACGATTATCTTTACGATTAAATAATTCTTAAAATGGCCAGTCTGAAACCAGTTTAGTTTTAGAATATCCGTTTAAACTTAAATAACAACGATATGAAAATTGTAACTACTGATTCTATCGCAGGAAGAAAAATTATCGAAACTATTGACATCGCTAGGGGTAGTACGGTAAGGGCTCGAAATGTAGGTAGAGATATTTTTGCTGGATTAAAAAATCTAGTTGGGGGAGAAATTAATGAATATACCAGGCTTATGTCGGATGCTCGTGAGCAAGCTATTGATCGTATGATTGCCGATGCGGAGGATATGGGTGCTGATGCTATTATCAATGTACGATTTATGACTTCGAGCGTTGCAACCGGAGCCTCTGAAATATTGGCTTATGGAACCGCTGTAAAATTGGATTAAGATCTATTGTGAAAGATTTTACAAATTTTGAAATTAAGAACCGCAAGGCAGCATACGAGTATTTCTTCGTTGAGCACTTTATAGCTGGTATCGTTTTAACGGGTTCTGAAATTAAATCGATCCGTTCAGGAAACGCCAATATTAATGACGCCTATTGCTATGTGAAAAATCGAGAAGTATTTGTAAAAAATATGCATGTGAGTGAATACAAACAAGCATCCTCTCAAAATCATGAACCCTTAAGAACAAGAAAACTATTATTACGTAAAACCGAACTTCGGAAGATTGATCGCAAGATTCGTGAAAAAGGATTTACACTGGTACCCTATCGATTATTTTTTTCTGAGCGCGGCATAGCAAAAATGGAGATTGTACTCTGTAAAGGGAAAAAATCTTTCGATAAAAGAGAAACCATCAAACGAAGAGAAGATAAAAGAGAACTAGACCGTTTGTCTAAGCAACATCGTTGATGAGTAAATTAACCGAATTATCAATATTGATAGCAGGACTACTTTTAGGATTACTGTCCGGTTGTGCTAACCCGATTCCACCAAAAGGGGGACCCAAAGATGAAACACCGCCTCAGATAGATTCAACAAAGTCTTCACCAAATTTTCAAACTAACTTTGAAAAACAACGAATAGAAATAGCTTTTGATGAATGGATTAAACTAGACAATGTCATTACCCAGGTAGTCATATCGCCTCCACTAGAAAAAAGGGAAACTATTTCATTAAAAGGGAAATCTGTCTTAATCGAGTTTGATGAGGAGGAAGTGCTAAAACAAGATGTTACCTACACAATCAATTTTGGAGAAGCCATAAAGGATATAACGGAAAGTAATCCTTTGAGTAACTATAGATATGTTTTTGCTACGGGACCTTATATTGATTCCCTGGAATTGCAGGGTGAAGTGACCGATGCATTTACCGAAGAAGTATTAGAGGGAGTAACCGTTATTCTTTATGAGAACTTAGAGGATAGCGTCATTTACAATGAAAAACCATTTTATTTTACCAAAACAGATAAGACTGGAAATTTTCGGCTAGAAAATTTAAAATCAGGTACTTTCAAAGCAGTTGCTATTCTAGATGGAGACCAGAACAAGAAATACAGTGGGCCTCAGGAAAAAATTGGTTTTATTTCAGAGCCAGTAACCATCCCTGATACAAGTTTAAAACCTATCCAATTTAAGTTGTTTGCGCCAAAACAAACTTTAAAATTGCAAAGTCATGCTGCCAATGCTCATTATTTTAAACTAGTCTTTAACGGAGCCCCTGATAGCGTATTGATTTCTACTAATCAAAACTCCGCGTTTACCTGGACCAGGCAACAAATTACGGATACAATTTTGGGCTGGTATGAGGATGCTACATTTCCGTTGGAATTAATTCTGACGGATCGTTTAATGATCCAGGATACCCTGAGCATCATTCAGGATACAGCCTGGCGATCAGACCTTCTTATGAAATATAGAGGCAAAAAACGTTATTCAGATCTATTTTTTAGAGATTCTATCACCTCAATATTCAGCCAGCCTATTAGGAGTATTGATACCAATAGAATCATGCTAATAGATTCTTCCAGCCAACCTGTCAACTTCAGGATTCGACTTGAAGAACAAAATAAACTAGTTTTAAATCATCCATTCAAGCAACAAGCTTTTTATACGTTGAAATATTTACCAGGAAGTGTTTCGGGCATTGTTAGTGATTTGCAAGATACTATTGAAGTCCTGATAAGTACCAGTGAAATAGAATCATTCGGATCAGTGATTGTTTCCTTGGATAACCTGGATAGTACAAAAATCTATCTTACCCGACTAATGGCTAAGGAACAAACCATTTATGAAAAAAAGTTGAACGAAGTAGTGATGAGTA
>JAHEJC010000265.1 GCA_024639065.1 Lewinellaceae bacterium
AATACCTAAGAGTTCAGGTATCCGAAGCGATTGCAAATGTCAATTCTCCACAAAATATATTATTACAACCTAATGATCGGGTGCGTGTACTTTCTAAAGATTATTTTCTGGATGATGCCACCGTATCCATTTCCGGAGCCGTAAGAAATCCGGGCTCCTATCAATATGATCCGACCTTAAAATTGAAAGATGCACTTACTTTAGCAGGAGGCCTGCAACTGTCTGGTGCCTCCAACCGTATTGAAATCAGTCGCTTAGTTATTGAGGATAATGAACCTACTCAGACCATTGTAGCTACCGTACAGGTCGATGAAGCATTTAACATCATTTCAGGGACAGAAGAAACGCTTAGCCTACAACCGTTTGATCAAATCTTGGCACGATACGTCCCTGAGTTTGAGTTTCAGCAGAATGTGGAAATTAGAGGTGCCGTGCGCTATCCAGGTCCATACCCAATTATCAGCGATAACGAAAAACTTAATTCAGTCATTGAACGTGCTGGAGGACTTACCGGTGAAGCGTTTGCAGAAGGAGCGCTCTTGTATCGGAATGAGGACGGATTGGGTTATATTGTAACTAAGCTGGATGAAGCTATGAAAAACCAACGATCCCCTTTTAACCTGGTGCTTAAACCAGGGGATGTGATCGAAATACCCAAAACCAAGGATATTGTTTCCTTAAAAGGTGCTATTAGTGCTTATGAAATCTATGCAGATCAATTGGTTGATCAAGGGCAGGTGAATATTGCTTTCCAGGGCTCAAGAAGTGCCAGGTGGTATGTTAATGAATTTGGTGGCGGATTAAATGATAATGCTTCCAAAAAGAAAATCAGTGTGGAACATCCGAATGGTGAAATCAAGCAAACCAAAGATTTTTTGATTTTCAAAGCCTATCCTAAAGTCCGGCCCGGATCGATTGTGTCAGTCGGAGTGAAACCACCCAAAGAAGAAAAACCAGAAAGAAAGGAAGGAGATGGTAGTGGTGTCGATTGGGGGAAAGTGGTCGGAGACTCAATAGCCCAAGTTACAGCTATACTAACCTTGATTATTTTACTCCAGCGCATCAATTAAACGTTTTATGGAGGAAATGAAACAGACCTATATTCAGGATGACGAAATCACACTGAAAGAACTTATTCTAAAGCTTCAAGAATTTTGGAAAGAGTTGTGGGAGCGAAAATTAGTCATCATCTTGATAGCACTCGTTTTTGGTCTATTATTCTTCCTTAAGAGTAACCGCGAACCCGTTTTATTTAATGCGGAACTTACTTTCATGGTCAATGAAGATGAAGGCAATAGCATGGGAGCGATGGCCAGTGTGTTGGGACAATTTGGGCTAGGCGGAATGGGACGGGGAAATAGTGAGTTCAATCTGGATAAAATACTTGAACTGAGTCGATCCAAAAGAATTATTTATCGAACGATAATGGATACGGTTATTTATGATGCTAAGCCAGAAATAGTGGCCAATCATATTATTAATCTATACGAATTTCATAAAGGCTGGAATAAATCCAAAGATGAAAACTTGCATAATTTTCTTTTCGACATAAATGATTTAAGTAAAATCAATGAGACAGGTCAAAAAGCACTGAAAAGCATTTACACCAAAGTAGTAGGCAACAAAAAGAAAAGCAATGATCCCCTGTTTTCAAGTAGCTATGGGGAAGAAACAGGGATACTTAATTTGTCAGTTTCCTCGGAATCTGAAGCACTCTCCATCCAATTAGCCAATTCAATTTTTAAATATTTAAGTGAATATTACATTACCAAAACAATTGAACCTCAACAAGAAACCGTAAATGCACTCAGTTCAAAAACGGATTCTTTACAAGGAGCTTTAGCTTCAGCTGAATATCGATTGGCGAATTATGATGATACGAATTTGAGCCTCTTCACCCAAAAAGACCGGGTCCGCAGGGACCGATTGCAGCGGGAAGTGAGTATCCTAACTATCATGTATGGGGAAGCCGTTAAAAATTTAGAGACCGCCAATTTTGCACTTCAAAACAAGACCCCATTTTTCCAGGTGATCGATCCACCCATTGCTCCGATTTCTGCTTCTCCCAAATCCTACCTCCGATCTATTCTCATTGGACTTTTTTTAGGTGGGTTTCTAGCTTCTTTATTCTATCTTTTTAGAAAGATTTTTAGGGATGCAATGGCTGGTTAAAGCTTGGAAGTTTAACAATAATTGAGTAATTTTATTACTCAATTATGATAGAAGCTTTAATATCGTCTAAAACCCGCATCAAACTATTGATGAAATTCTTCCTCAATAGGCGTACGACTTCATACCTCCGTAGCCTGGAATCCGAATTTGGTGAATCGACCAATTCGATTCGCATCGAGTTGAATCGATTTGAAAAAGCGGGTTTACTCAAATCCTTTAACAAGGGGAATAAGAAAATTTTTCAGGCCAACGATCAGCATCCACTCTTTACTGAAATTCACAATATATTATTGAAACATATCGGCGTAGATAAAATTATTGAACAGATTACCAGCCGGCTGGGTAATCTGCAAAGTGCTTTTTTGACGGGTAGTTTTTCAGAAGGAAGAAATAGCCCCATTATTGACCTGGTTTTGGTAGGAGGAGTCGATAAATCTTTTTTAGTAACACTCATTGAAAAAGTGGAGGCAATTATCGATCGAAAGATTCGCTATGTTATTTATGATCAGGAGGAATCGATTGATTGGAGTTTTTATACGTGTGAACCGGTATTAATATGGACTAAAAATGGAAGCAAATGATAGATTTGAATAAACGGAAATGGTATGCCGTCTATACCAGATTTAAAAGTGAGAAAATAGCACACCATTATTTTCAGCATACCGGTATAGAATCCTATGTGCCCACTACCCGAACGACTAAACGCTATGTTCGTAAAATAAAACACCATGATATACCCCTGATCAGTTGTTATGTATTTGTGAAGATTGAACCGAAAGAACACATCCAGGTTTTAAAAAATCCCTATGTAATTCATTTCCTAAAAATTGGAGATGAGATTGATGCGATTCCTGAAAAAGAAATACAACTCTTAAAGAAAATTACCGGAGAACTGAATGATGTCGAAGTAATCACAGTTGATCAGTATGCAATTGGTGATTATGTCGAGGTAATCCTGGGAAACCTTACTGGACTTAAAGGACACATAGTTGAGACTAGAGGAAAGCAGGATTTTGTAGTTGAATTGGTCCATATTGGTATTCAATTGCGTATTCAAATTGATCCTTCCCATTTGAATAGGATCAAAAAAGCAGCTATTAATAGAAAGGCTTTAGAGGAAAAAACAACTTTCTCTTTCTGGTAATCTAGCTGTGTATTGAAATGATTTTTAGGACATGACACGGCGACTCATGATGGGCGAAGCCTGTGCCAGCCTAGAGGCCAGGCAAGTTAATAGTTAAAAAGTTAAAGAGTTAAAAGAATAGAAGATTCGAATAAATATCAATTTTCTTTTGAAAAATTGGAAGCATGGAAACAGTCAAAGGATTTAGTAAAAATAGTTTATCAAGCAATTAAAATTTTTCCAGATGAAGAAAGATATCATTTAGTATCAAAGATAAAACGTGCAGCTACGTCAGTACCGTCTAATTTGGCTGAAGGTAATTCCAGAGATACGAAGAAAGAAAAAATCAGATATGTTTCAATCGCCTATGGTAGCCTCATGGAGCTATATAATCATCTCATTATCTCTGTTGAACTTGAGTTTTTAACCGAAGAACAAATGAATATTTTAAAGCCTAAAATATTTGAATTATCACGGGCGTAAGCTGGCAGGATAAAAAGTTAAAAGTTAATAGTTAATAGAACAACAAACTAATGGTGTCGACTTCCTTATAGAAGAAAATTATAAGTTAATAAAAAAAGCAAACGTGGAAAGTAAGGAGATTTATAAATTTTCATTTGAGAAATTGATAGCCTGGCAAAAAGCAAAAGACTTATTACTTTTTATTTATAAACTTTCCACTACGATTCCTCAAGATGAAAAGTTTGGGATTATCAGCCAAATGAAAAGAGCAGCCGTATCTGTTTCAGCAAATATTGCCGAAGGCAACTCAAAAGATACCAAAAGAGAAAAGGCAAGATATATTACCATAGCTTATGGAAGTTTGATGGAATTATTAAATTATGTAATTATTCTTTTTGAACTAGAATATATTAATGTGGAAAATTTGAATGATGCAAAAAGTAAGATTAGTGAAATCGCTAAGATTATGTCTGGCCTCAAAAAGAAATACTCCTAAGCTCAAATGATTCAACCTCTTTTAACTATTATCTTATAAAACTATTAACTAAATGAACATAGCTGTAATCGGAACGGGTTATGTCGGCCTTGTCACTGGAACTTGCTTCGCGGAAACAGGGAATAAAGTGACTTGTGTAGATATTAACGAGCTTAAGATTAATAAACTCAAGAGTGGAGAGCTTACCATTTATGAGCCTGGGTTGGAAGTGATCTTTCGGCGTAACCTACAACACCATCGTTTATTTTTCACCACTTCCTTGGAAGAAGGGATTAAAGATGCCTCGATTATTTTCCTGGCGCTGCCTACACCACCGGGAGCCGACGGATCCGCAGATCTTTCCTTCATATTAGATGTGGCGGATAAATTATCCCAAATAATTACTTCATACAAAGTAATTGTAGACAAAAGCACTGTCCCGGTTGGAACGGCTGAGCAAGTAGCAGCTGTACTGCGAAAAAGATTATCAGCGGATTTATTTGATGTGGTCTCCAATCCGGAATTTTTAAGGGAAGGAGTAGCAGTTGAAGATTTTATGCGTCCAGATCGAGTAGTTATTGGCAGTGATTCCAAAAAAGCAGAGGACATAATGAATACACTGTATGCTGCATTTGTTCGCCAGGGTAATCCCATTATTCATATGGATATCCGCTCGGCGGAAATGACTAAATATGCAGCCAATTCTTATTTAGCTACCCGCATAAGTTTTATGAACGAGATAGCCAACTTGTGTGAGGCAGTAGGCGCCGATGTCGATTGGGTACGCAAAGGAATGGGCAGCGATACCCGTATAGGAAAACGTTTTTTATTTCCAGGGGTCGGCTACGGAGGTAGTTGTTTTCCCAAAGATGTAGAAGCACTTTATAAAACGGCCCAAGATCATGACTACCCGTTTCAGATCTTAGGATCTGTGATGCAGGTTAATGCCCAACAGAAAAAACGTTTCGCTCAAAAAGTCTCATCGTATTTTTCGGAGCTGTCCGGTAAAACCTTTGCCATTTGGGGACTGGCTTTTAAACCCAATACAGACGATATAAGAGAAGCACCTGCTTTGGAGATTATTCAGTTTTTATTGGATCAAGGAGCCAAGGTGAATGCCTACGATCCAGAAGCTATTGCAAATACCAAAGCCCTATTCGGAGACAAAGTAAACTTTGCAAGGGATGCTTATGACGCATTGGATAACGCCGACAGTTTATTAATCCTTACCGAGTGGAATGCGTTTCGGAATCCTGATTTCGACAGAATAAAATCAACCCTAAAATCGCCTGTGATTTTTGATGGGCGTAATGTCTTTGACTTACATCAAATGCAGGCATTAGGATTTCATTACGAAAGCATTGGCCGTCCAGTTATTAAAGCATTGGCCGGTGGGTGAGCCCTATAGCAGGCTCAGGGACCGGGTTTAACAATTGAAAAGGAATATTATGAACTTAAGAATGGTCGACCTCAAGGGTCAATATGAAAAAATTAAGGAAGAAGTTGATAAATCCATTCAGGAAACCTTGGATAATACGGCATTTATCAATGGTCCAAAAGTTAAGGCTTTTGCCGAGAACCTTTCCAAGTATGTAGGAAGTGGACACGTTATCCCCTGTGCTAACGGCACGGATGCATTGCAGATCGCTATGATGGCCCTGAACCTAAAGCCGGGTGATGAAGTCATTGTGCCGGCATTTACCTATGTAGCCACCGCAGAAGTGATTGCTCTTTTAAAACTGTCACCCGTCATGGTTGATGTGGACTACGACAGTTTTAATACGTGCAAGAAACACATTGAACCATTTATTACTCATAAAACTAAAGCGATTGTTCCAGTGCACCTTTATGGACAAACCAGTCCAATGCAAGCAATTATGGAACTCGCCGAAAAGTATAACCTGTTTGTTATTGAGGATGCAGCTCAATCCATAGGTTCAGATTATCATTTTAAAGATGGCCGTATTAAAAAATCAGGCACAATAGGACACATTGGATGTACCTCATTTTTTCCATCTAAAAACTTAGGCTGCTATGGAGATGGAGGCGCATTGTTTACCGAGGATGAAGCACTTGCTCAAAAGATAAGCAGAATTGCTAACCATGGACAATCCAAAAGATATTATCACGATTCCATAGGTGTCAATTCTCGCTTGGATGCTATCCAAGCTGGTATATTGGATATAAAACTTAAACACCTGGATGAATACGGTCATGCTAGACAAAAGGCTGCGGATCATTACGATGAATCGTTTGCGAAAAATCCACAGCTCATCACTCCCCAACGAGTAGATTATAGTTCGCATGTTTTTCATCAATATACCCTGAAAGTTCAAAACGGTACCCGGAATGAATTGAGCGAATTCTTAAATAATGAAAATATTCCCCACAACATTTATTATCCATTACCTCTCTACGCTCAAAAAGCATTTGCTGACTTTCCACAAGCTTATATACCCTTGGAAAACACCGAGAAGCTTTGCAAGGAAGTCATTTCTCTGCCGATGCATACGGAGTTGACTGGAGAAATGATTGAGTATATCGCTGATAAAGTAAATAATTTTTTTGGCGTTTAGGAGTTGATGAGGTTTAGCGGTTTAGTGTTATAATCATATGAGGTTCACGTATAGTTTTGAAAAATTGGAAGTCTGGCAAAAAGCAAAAGAGCTGGTCACCTACATATATAAGGCTACTGAAAAATTTCCGGATCAAGAACAATACAGCTTAACCAGCCAAATGAGACGATGTGCTATTTCCATAACCTCAAATATTAGTGAAGGCGCTGGAAGAAAAACTAATAAGGCTCAAAAAAACCATTATCAAATTGCCAACAGCTCTACTCTAGAGTTAATAAACCAAATCATTTTGGCCAGAGAATTGGAGTATATTAAAGAAGATGGCTATCATTTCCTTCGAGAGAAATGTGAGACGATAACGAGATTATTAAACAGCCTGTACAACTCCAACGTTTCTTCTAAACCACTAAACCCATCAACCACTCCTCTAAACCCATCAACCCCTAAAGTTAATTATTATGTACATCCCAGTGCTATTATTGAAGACGGTGCTATAATTGGTAACGACTCAAAAATTTGGCATTTCTGCCATATCATGAACGCAACCATCGGTGCAGGTTGTTCATTTGGCCAGAACGTATTTGTTGCAGACGATGTAATAATTGGTAACAATGTAAAAGTGCAAAATAATGTCTCTATATACAAAGGGGTGGTTTGTGAAGATGACGTCTTTTTAGGACCATCGATGGTATTAACCAATGTAATAAATCCACGCAGTGGAGTAAACCGGAAGGAAGAATACGCGCCCACCTTAATTAAGAAAGGAGCTAGTATAGGAGCAAATGCTACGATCGTATGTGGTAATACGATTGGACGCTACGCATTCATAGGAGCAGCTACGGTAATTACTAAAGATGTTCCCGATTATGCTCTAATGGTAGGTAATCCGGGCAAACAACTCGGTTGGATGAGTGCGCATGGGCATCGATTAAAGTTTGATGCAGACGGTATGGCTACCTGCGCCGGCTCAGGAGAACAGTACCAACTTTCAGAAAATATAGTAGTTTCCCTCTCCCCCAATGGATAGAGTTTTGGGGAGGATGAAAAACCATTTTTCAAACTATAATAAATCAATCCAATGAAGAAAAATTTTGCATTGATAGGAGCAGCTGGCTACATAGCACCCAGGCATATGCAAGCCATCAAGCATACAGGAAATGAACTGGTAGCAGCTTTGGATAAAAATGACTCCGTAGGCATTATCGATAGTTATTTTCCACAGGCAGCTTTTTTTACTGAGTATGAACGATTTGATCGCCATTTGGAAAAATTGAAAAGAAAAGGTGTACAGCTGGATTACATTTCCATTTGTTCCCCTAATTATTTACATGATGCACATATTCGTTTTGCTTTGAGGTATGGAGCAGATGTAATCTGTGAAAAACCCGTGGCGCTTAACCCTTGGAATATCGATGCGCTGCAGGAAATTGAACAAGAAACGGGTAATAATATAAATACCATCTTGCAACTCAGATTGCACAAAGGTGTAATCGCCCTTAAGAATAAAATTGAAAAGTCTCCCCAAAAAGTATTTGATATTGACTTGTCCTATATTACTTCTCGGGGAACTTGGTATTATGCAAGTTGGAAAGGGAATCTGACTAAATCCGGGGGTATTGCTACGAATATTGGCGTCCATTTTTTTGATATGCTTTGCTGGATCTTTGGCGATATTTTGGAAAATGAAGTGCATGTACATACCCATGATCGAGCAGCTGGTTTTCTGCGATTTGAAAGAGCGCGCGTAAAATGGTTTTTGAGTATTAATCAGGATACACTTCCTGCTGATATAAAAGCATCCGGTAAAAGAACTTATCGCTCGATACTGTTAGATGGGGAAGAATTCGAATTTAGTGAAGGATTTACCGAATTGCACAATCGTAGTTATGAGCATATTTTAGCGGGAAAAGGATTTCCACTGGAAGAAACCAGAAAATCGATTGAAGTAGTGCACAACATCAGAAATACGCAGCCCGTGGGAGTCAATGATAATAGTCATACCTTGGCTAGACTACCATTATCTAAACATCCTTTCTCCTAAAATTTAATTAATGGTTGTCATAAAATATATGGTACAATCCTTGTATTATATGACGTAATAAAACTACTCTTAGATGTATAAAGAATTAATCTCCAAAGAAAAGAAACTTGCCGTCATTGGTTTAGGGTATGTTGGATTACCTATCGCCCTGGAATTTGCTAAACATTTTTCAGTCCTTGGATTCGATATTAGTGAGCCTAGGGTTGAAATGATGCGTAATGGAAAAGATCCATCACAGGAATTGGAGGATACGGAATTTATAAATCGGGAAATTCACTTCACAACCGATCCCAACGATCTTAAACAAGCTTCATTTTTTATTATTGCCGTTCCCACACCGGTGGAT
>JAHEJC010000026.1 GCA_024639065.1 Lewinellaceae bacterium
AAAGCAGAGACTTTGATGTAAAACTGGTCAGTGATGGAGCCCATGTAATCACTCAATTTCATAAACACAATCCCCACATCTGTATACTGGATGTAATGTTGCCAAATAAAGATGGCTTTACTTTAGGTGAGGAAATTAGATCATTGGACGAGAAAATTCCAATCATATTCCTTACTGCTAAGACGCAAACTAAAGATTTGCTAAATGGATTTAATGCTGGTGGCAACGACTATATTAGGAAACCCTTTAGCATGGAAGAACTGATTGTGCGTATCAATAATCTTTTGACACTTACCCAGCAGAATATTGACACATCCGCTATGGATTCGAATATTGCGATCAGTTCATTTACCTTCCATCCCCAGAAATTCGCGCTGTCCAAAGGTGATACAGAAGTTCAGCTCTCTAATCGGGAGGCAGAATTACTTAAGATCCTTGTCAAAAACATGAATCAATCTGTTCAGCGCAAAGAAATTTTAGAACACATATGGGGCAATGACTCTATTTTTAATTCTCGAACACTGGATGTATACATAACTAAAATAAGGAACTATTTTAAAGAAGATCCCAATATTAAGCTGATCACTTTAAAGGGCGTTGGGTATTGTTTTTTTGTTGAAAATGTGGGAAAAACGGTTTAATAATTTGTTTATAAGATGACTAAGAAATTCATACTAAGCCTGACTTTATTATTTTGTTCTTTGACTATTTTGGCTCAACGCCAAAACATTAATGGATCCATTATAGATACCAGTCGAACGCCATTGGTGACTGCCACTGTCATGTTAATGACTCCGGATTCAATATTTAAAAGCTTTGCAACCACCGATGGAGAAGGTGACTTTGTACTGGAGTCAGTACCACAAGGTGACTACTATATTCAGGTCAATTTTTTAGGATACCTAGCGTATTTCCAAGATGTTGTAGTAGGGGATAAGCCAGTTGATTTAGGCGTGATTACCATGCAAACTGAATCAAAAGTGTTTGATGAGGTTGTGGTAATGGGGGAACGCAATCCGGTAGAAATTAATAAAGACACTATATCATACAATGCAGCCTCTTTTAAAACACAGGTAAATGCGGATGTTGAAGCATTGCTTAAAAAATTGCCGGGCGTAGAAGTAGATCGCGATGGAAATATTAAAGCTCAGGGTGAAGATGTAAATAGAGTACTGGTGGACGGAAAGGAATTTTTCGGTACCGATCCCAAAATTGCTACCAAAAACTTACCCGCTGAAGCGGTTGAAAAAGTACAAGTTTTTGATAAAAAATCCGAAGAAGCAGAGTTTACTGGAATAGATGATGGTGAACGAAATAAGACCATAAATATAGAATTAAAAGATACCCATAAAAAGGGAACTTTTGGAAATGTAGAAGCAGGAGGCGGTGATGAAGGTAGGTATGAAGGTAGACTAAGTTTAAACCGCTTTAGTGATAAAAGTCAAATATCCATATTGGGTATGGGTAATAATACCAACCAACTGGGCTTTTCTTTTAATGATTATGTTAGTTTCAGCGGAGGAATGAGTAATGCATTTAGTGGTGGTGGTGGACGATTCAGGTCAGGTGGAGGTACAGGTGGAATTCCATTAGATTTCAATAATGATCGCAAAGGGATAAATTCAACCTGGGCCGGTGGCGTGAACTTTAATAAAGATTGGGGAAAGAAGACTAAGTTGCGTAGTAATTACTTTTATAATTGGACGGGAACGGATTTACAAGAATTAATCGATAGAAAGTATACCTTGCCCGATCGTGGCTATTCAACATTTGATGATATGGATTCAGATTCGAAACAATTTAATCATCGGATCAACGCAACCTTTGAACATGAGTTGAACAATGGACACTCACTCAGACTTACATCCAATATTACAATCGCTGAAGGAAATAACGAATCGACTAACGCTAATCAAATTGTAGGAGACGATGGTACCCTGCAAAATGATGATAATCGAAATAACACATCTTCCAACAATCAATTGAATATTAATACCTCTTTGCTGTATCGTAAAAAGTTTAAAAAGAAAGGCCGATCTCTTTCAGCCACTTTAGCACTTTCGGATAATGACCATGATACGGAAAGCACCCTGGAATCAATGATTGGCTATTATCTTAGAAACCCCCGCATTGATACAATTGAACAACTAAGTGGCGCTTTAAACGATAGCCGGACGTATCGCATCGAATCCTCTTTTTCAGAACCCTTGGGAAATAATTGGTTTGCTCAAGTGAATTACCGGTGGCGTAAGAATGATTATGACGCATTGGTGAATGTATATGATGACTACCTTACTGATCCGTTGTTTAATTCATTTTTAAGTAATCATTATCAGAATGGTTATCTATACAATCAATTGGGTTTTCAGGTGACAAGAAGCAGGGAAAGTTCTAGTTTGACCATTGGAGCTGATTACCAAAATTCTAGCCTGGATGGTAAAAATATCAGTGATGATGTAAACGTAAATAGAAACTTTAATTTCATTTTACCTTACTTGCGATACAACTACTATTTCACTTCTATGAAAAGTTTTCGCCTAAGATATAATGCTCAAGTCCGGGAACCCAACGTGCAGCAATTGCAACCTGTTCGTGACAATTCAGATCCGCTTAATTTAAGATTGGGCAATCCCGACCTTAAGCCGGAATATTCTCATTCGGCAAATCTTGGTTTTAGTTTATTTGATCAATTTAATTTTATCACGTTTTTCTCCAATGTAAGGCTGACTTATACGAAAGACAAGATTTCAACCCAACAAACCATTGATGATCAAAATGTAAGAATATCAAAGCCGATTAACGTAAAAGATGATTTTACTACGAATGGTTTCATTTCTTTTGGTGCACCGATCAAACCGATCAAATGGACTTTTAACCTTAGCCCAAGTGTTACATTCAATAGAGGAATCAGTTATATCAACGAAGTAAGCAACATTACAAAATTGACCAATCACCGTTATACCTTGAGATTCGAAAACCGCAAAAAAGAATTATTCGATGTAGGCCTTGGTGGAACATTTGGATTTAACAATGTAACTTATGATATTAATGAAGACTTAAATCAAAAGTATATCAATCATAGAGCTTTTGTGGACTTCGGAATCATTTCTGAGAAAATATTGACTTTTAATACATCTTTTGACTATTCAATTTATGAAAATAAGGACACGGGATTAAAGAGTGAAATACCGGTATGGAATGCCTCGATTTCTAAAACATTCTTAAAAAACAAAGTGGGTGAACTTAAATTCGCTGCTTTTGATTTATTGGATAGACGCCAGGGAATTACACAAGACGCCGCATTGAATTATATTGAGACTCGAATGAGTAACACGCTGGGAAGATACTTCCTGCTTTCATTCCGATATAATATCCGGACTGGAGTTGCTCCTGCTCCCACACCAAATTTTAAAATGTGGAGAGGTAGAAGATAATTTATTTAATGAATAAAAAAAATTTAACAAATGAAATACATATTTTTAGTTTTATCTTTAATGATTGGTGCTGGAGCGATCGCCCAAAATAATGAAGGAATAATCGTCTATAACCAAAAAGTTAATGTTCATAAAATGATGGGGGATCGCGCTGAGCAATTTAAAGACATGATTCCGGAATTTAGAAACTCTAAAATGGAATTACAATTTAAAGATACAGAAACACTTTACCAAGCAGCCAAGGATCAAGGTCCTCAGGATGACATTGATGTGAATGGAGGTGGTGGACGATTTAGAATGCGTATGATGGGAGCTGGTGGTGGAGGTTCATCTATGACCTATCGAAACCTGGAAGCAAATACAAGTGTTGAGTCTACCGAATTTATGACCAAGAAATTTTTAATTAAAGGAGAATTTGAAGATCTTGAATGGAAGATGTCTGGAGAGTCCAAGATGATCAATAACATGATGTGTATGAAAGCCACAACGATCGATTCGGTAGTTGCCAGACAAACGATGTTAAGAGGTGGTCGACCTGGTGGAGAAACCGAAGACGATGAGAAGGAGAATGAACCAAAAGATGTAATCAAAGAAGCAAGAAAAATTACCGCATGGTTTACTCCATCCATTCCGGTTCAGGCTGGCCCTGAAAATTTTGGCAACCTCCCTGGCTTGATTCTTGAATTAGATATTAACGATGGAGATACAGTATTTTCAATAGATAAATTGGAGTTAAAAGAATTAGAAAACAAAATAGAAGAACCTGCAAAAGGAAAAGAAGTAACCAGAGAAGAATATCGCCAGATTGTAAGAGAGAAGATGAAAGAGATGCGCGAGCAAGGAGATGGAGGAGGCTTTCGCGTTATTCGCCAAGGGTAAAAGATGTATATTACAACAGCTTAATGACTTAAGTTGAGGCTGCTCCTCGTGAGTGGCCTTTTTTAATATCAGTAAAGGGGTTGAACGATTTAGTGGTTTATAATTTTCTGAGCATTGATATTTTATTGCCCTTTTCTTTAATACCACGAACCTCATACCACGAACCACTAACCTCGGACCACATACCACGGACCAGGACCACTGTATTGCTCGAAATCCTTTCCTACAGGTAGATATAATATGAAGAGTTGGTTGTTTATTCTATGGCCTTCTCCGGATGCATTCCTGAAGTCACTTCATAATCCCCATTAACCTTTGGGGTAATTTCAAAGTAAAAAGCAGTTGGTGCTTTGTAATCTCCAAATTCCCGCACACCTTGCATATCGCACTGCATGTTGTAAATCCTCGTTTTGCCATCCTTTTCTGCAACGGTATAAAATCCTTGTGCAAACCATTTCATGCGATCTACCAATTGTGCATCCAAACTATTTAGTAATTGATCATTGATCGGGAAAGAATGAAATTCAATGTTGTTTTTTTTCAGACGGGAATACTTTCCCAGGTGCAAATATTTCTCATCTTTAGCTACCCCATACCATATGAAATTACCCACTTGTACTGGTACGGTTAACAGGCTTGCATAAGGGATATTCTGCTTCGCCAACTGGGTATTGAATACCTGCTCGATATGCTGTTTGTTTATTAAGGTGAAAAGCAAGTAGAGAGAACTAATTATTAAACCAATCTGATTTGGTAGTCCTCGTTTTTTAGCTGTTTTTTTATAGTATAAAACACTGGTCAATAACCCAATTAATAAGGGTACTGTGTAAAAGGGATCAACAATGTTAATACTATCGAAACTTACCCGCCAATCAGTAAATGGCAAGAAAAGTTGAGTTCCATAAGTAGTAAACGTATCCAGCATGACATGGGTAAACAAAGCCAAAAAATTGAACAACCATAATTTCCAAAATGAGACTTCTTTGGTCCATTTGATGCGACTTAAAATATAAGCAAATAGAAAGGATCCCAGTAGGCAAAACAATATGGAATGACTATAACCACGGTGTAAACTGATTTTTTCAAGTTCATCAAAAAAAGGAATAAGCAGCACATCCAAATCAGGGATGGTGGCGATAACAGCTCCAATGACTGCAGCTTTATTACCGATTTTTTTCCCGAGTATACCCTCTCCAATTGCAGCGCCTAATGCAGCTTGAGTAAGACTATCCATGGTTTGATATTATCAATAAAAATTGATCGTATTTCATTTCAGTAAATATTACGAACTGTTATGATTTTGACTCAGAAATTAATGATTATGTCCTTCGTGGCTATCATGATCATGACCATCTGATTCATGATCTTCATTTTTTACATAATCCATTCCACATACCGGACATTTTCCTGCTTCATCGCTACCGCTTCCTTCACAATGCATTGGACAAATATAAGCTGAGGTATATTCTTTGCCCTGTTTATCCGCAGAATTAGATTTACTGTCACAAGATGAAATCATGAAACTGGCACTCAATAAGGATGCCAGTAGAAATACGATTCTTAAATTTTTCATGTTTAATTTTTTTAAGTGATTTAATTCTTAACAATTTTATATATATGACTTGATTTTAAGTTGGTAATATTGAGAAAATATACTCCACTAATGTAATCGGTCATATTTATTTTTTCTACAAGGTTGGACGAGCGCCTATGCTCTATAAGTTGCCCTGAGGAATGATAAATTTGGATAGCTGATGGGCTTGCCAAATCCACGGTCAGTAAATCATTAACTGGATTAGGATAGACTGGAAGTTGAATATCAGCTGGATTTTTTGTTGATGTGGTTTGGTCAGTTACAATAAACTGTCCCATCATCCCATCGTCTTCATGGCTAAGCATATGGCAATGGTACATATAAGGCGTAACCTCGTCAGCAAAATCGTCAAACCGGGTTATGAATCGCACTGTTCCACCCATAGGTGGTACCAGCACTACATCTTTCCTCCCCTGCATGTTAGTGGGTGGGGTTGCGCCATTAATATCTAAAATGTAAAACTGCACATCGTGGATATGAAACGGATGGGCAATTGCAGTCATATTGACAAGATGCCAAACTTCCGTATTATTTAGCGGAATTTCTATATTAATAAAATCCAAGTCAAAGCTTTGACCATTCATGACAAAAGGACCATTCACCATACTTGTTGGACCCATTTGTTTGGGTCTAAAGGTAATGATGCGAGTAGCATTAGCATCACGCTCTAAAAATGGTTCATCATTTACCAGGGATGAAGGAATGGTGGTCACCGGATTTAAAACAGGGGGTCCTACATTTAAATTCAAAATTTTAAAATCGGTGCCATTTAATAAATTGTCTTCGTATTCAACTATAGTAGCAAAAGGCATAAAAGAAGGACGTTCCGCACCATAGATTCCGTTTTGCAGTTCAGATCCATAACTCAACAATTCGATTGATTCCTCTTGGAGAGAAGTTAAATCTAATAGGACCTCTGCTCGCTCCCCTGGCACCAACCGTAATCGAGTTAATGGAACCGGGTTATTTAAGAGCCCTCCATCTGAAGCTATTTGATAAAACATCATATCTTCTTGAAAACCTAGATTGAAAACACGTTCGGTAGAGCCATTAAGTAGTCGTAATCGTACCACTTGAGCAGGAACATCTAGGAAAGCATTTAAGATGCCGTTACATAAGATAAGATTATCCAATGCTGTATTCGTCAGCAACTGATTATCTGTACCAAAAGCTTTGGATTGAATAGCAATAGGGAAATCGTCCTTTCCATAGGTTCTGGGTAATTCCAGTTGCAATTCCTGGTCATCTTTAACGATGATAAAACCGGCTGCTCCTTTGGTAACTTGTTCTTCAGTTTTTTCGTGTAAATGTGGGTGATACCAATAGGTGCCTGCTTGATCCAATACGGTAAACGAAGGAGACCAATTTTCTCCTGCTGGGATGATCGTGTGAGGGCCGCCATCATTTTCGGAGGAAACATGAAGACCATGCCAGTGTAAAGTCGTATTTGTTGTAAGATTATTGGATACATTAATCGTTACTTCATTCCCCTTTTCCAAAATAATCGTAGGGCCAAATATATCTTGGTTGTAACCAATGGTTTGGGTCATTGATCCAACAAAAAACTCAACTTCACCATTTTGGAGGCTCAAATTGAGTGAAGAACCTGATAAGGTGTCAGGAATAAACAGAGCTTGCTGACCAAAGACCATAAAAGGAATCATCATGATGATAGTTGATAATTTTATGCTCATTTTTTGATATTTAATGCCTGTGGGTAGGTGATTTAGGTGTTTGCTGAATTGAAGGATTCTTGTAGTTTTTGTCGAGTGTGATTTTGACCACGCCACACGTCATCATTTTATCTCCAAAATATGGATTCCGAATTTCTTTTTCATTACTTAGCCAATCAGCACCAGTATCCCGAAATGCCATCGGACAATGTTGGACATACAAGGTATCATGAGGTATTCCATACACTTTGATGGTATTTATCAGCACTTGAGATAAAAAATCAAATTGCTCTCTTTGTTTTCCAATATCCTCTAGGGAAGTGATATTCTTTCCATGAGCATTTAATGAATTGAGTTGTTCCATCCAATAGAGTTGCGCATCATCTTGCACTAAAGACATATTTACTTTCGAGATAGCTTCAATTATCTTATTGGCAGCTTCTACTGCAAGTCTAGCATCCGTTGATACCAATGCATCTTTAAGGGACAAATAAGCCTCGGAGACATTTAGTAATTGTTCTTTAAATTCAAGAGGAGTTGCTTCCGTGTAATCAGGTAAATGAATAGAAAGATCATTACCTTTTATCAAAACATTCTTGTTCATCATGCTGGCTTGATTGTTAAGTTGTGCTGCTGCATCTATAGAGAAACTTCCATAGGTAACCACTTCTTCTCCAGGTTCCAATCCGCTTATTACCAGAAAATTATTTCCGACAGTTTCTCCAATTTGTACTTCCCGGAATTGAAAAGAAGGGATATGATTATCTGGTAATTTAACATAAACGACGGAACGAATACCTGTCCAAAGAACTGCCGACTTTGGGACGGTTAATTGGACTTTATCCTTTAACTGAGTACTTAAATTTCCATATACCAGCATTTCAGGTTTGAGCAATCCATGAGTGTTATTGACTTCAGTCCTAATAGAAGCTGTTCTTGTATTAGGATTGATGACAGGATCAATGAAGGTGATCCTTGTCTTAAAGGTTTTATTTGGAATGGATGCGGTGGTGAATTCAATTTGGTTACCTATTGAAATAGTCGTCAAGTCTTCTTCGTAAGCATCAAAAAGAACCCAGACTTTTCGGAGATTCATTAGGTCAAAAAGTGATTCACCCTGGTTGACATAGTCACCTACAGCTACTCGTCGATTGGTGATGATTCCTGAATCATCGGCGAAGACAGTGAACGTTTCCTGAATCGTGCCATTTTGTTCAATGGCTTCAATCGTACTTTTTCCTATTTTCCAATAGCGTAATTTATTGCGGGCTGCCTCAAGAAGCTTTGGATTTAATTCTTGTAATTTCAGAGCTTCTAAAAGTTCTCGCTGAGCAGTAATTAATTCTGGAGAGTAAAGGGTCGCAATGCTTTGTCCTTTGTTCACTTGCTCTCCGGTGAACGTTACATACAATTTTTCGATGCGGCCGGGCACATGCGCCACTTGACTCGAAGCTAATCGCTCATCAGCCTGAACTTTGCCTGTCAATCTTTTGTTTTTAACGATTTGATTTGATCTATTTCCGACGATGGTGGTTTGAATACTAGCCAGCTTAACCGCTTCATTTGTCATCTGTAATACCAGTGGATCATTGGATGTGTTTGCCTCTAGGGGTATCAAATCCATTCCGCAAATAGGGCAATCGCCCGCTTCGTTTTGACGAATTTGGGGATGCATCGAACAGGTCCAGATTTGCAGATTTGCAGATGATTCGATTTGCAGATTACCATGAGATTCAATTTTTGAATTAGGACCTTCACTACTTTGGTTGCTTTCACTATTCATCAAATGACTTAAAGAAAATCCTAAAATTCCACCAACTAGTAGTGTTGGTAAAATGATTTTGAGATATTTCAACATATTATTTTTCATAACTGATTTCTTTTTGCGGATCCAATTATTTTACCTAATAATTTTTTTGAAGATTCAAGCTTATTTTTAATAGTTTGAGGTGGGCTAGGATAATTCTTTGAAAATTCGCACAACCTTAACCAATACTCTGTTTCTTCAGATTCTTTATAGGCAATCTTTAGTTTATGAACAAAATCAGCTCTACTTTCGGCGCCTTGAGATTCTTGTGCATTAGCGCCAACTGAAGTACCAGCTTTTAGCAATTGTCTTGCGATTACAAACTTCTTTTTCTCCTCTAATAATTCGCAATATTGAACTATGTCCAAAGCCAATTCGAAAGTAACTTCTAATAACTCATTTCTCTTTTTATCCATAATCAAAATATTTTTTTACCCATCTGCATATCTACCCATCTGCATATCTACCCATCTGCATATCTACCCATCTACCCATCTACCCATCTACATATCTTTCGATACTACTTTTTGCTAAATGACTTTGTACAATAACTTTCAGTATTTTCAAATCATAATCGATTAATTCTTTTTCCATTCTCAATAATTCGTCAAAATTATTTCCCTTAGCACTATAATCTGTTTCTAAAATATTGATTGTTGCTTGTGTAATATCTATTTGTTTTAGATACAAACTCAACCATAACTGGGCTGTTTCATAATCGACATAGGCTTTTTCTATAGATGCTGTAAACCGACTCAACACATCCGATTTCTTATTCTCTAATGCAGCTATTTTGAATTGTTCTTCTCTTTCTTTTGCTGTATACTTTTGTCTATATAATGGAATTTTGATGGAAGCTCTTAATTGCAGAGCATCCCTACCATTTCTAAATACTTCTGCATCACTTCTATCATTAACCAGAATGTAATCTAAACCAACGCCAAAGGAGGGTTTACCGTTGAGTTTATTTAAAACCATAGCTTGGTTTGAAATATCTTGTTGTAATTCATACATACGTAAGGTGGGATGATGTGTTTCAATGGATTCTAATATTGCGGTCTTGTCATACGGGATAATTGCAAAAGAGAGACTGTCTGAAGTGATAATTGGAATATCTAAAGCCCGGTTGAGCAATTGATTAATGGTTATGATAGGTTTAGCTTTTGACGTTTCCAAGAGGCGAATTTCCTGATTCATTTCCTCGATTTTTAATTGCACCCGCAGTACATCGGCAGCGGTTCCTTTTCCGCTTTCTACTTTAGTTAATGCCAACTGTTTCAGGGATTCTAGAATGATCACATTCTGTTTTATAATGGATTCGCTCTTTTCAATTTCATAAAGCAGGTAGTAGGCTTGTTTGACTTGAAAAGATAGATCTAGAATTCTTGCGCCTATCCGCTCATACAGACTTTTAGCTTTGGCCAATTCAAACTGCTTCTGACCATCCAATACCCCTTGCCAGGGAAACATTTGGGTGACACCTAGCCTGGCGATTTGTGGACCTAATCTGGTTTCTACTGGAAGTATAGATCCACCAATCCCTATTTCAGGATCAGGTAACTGATTCACTTGAAGTGGCCGCTCGTTTGCAGCATTGTATTCCTCTAATAGTACTTTTATTTCTAAGTTATTTTCCGCTGCTTCGATGATCAATGATTCCACCGATTGACCATAAATGGATTGATTTGCGCAAATAACGATAAAAAGGATTGCAAAGATTATTTTTTTCATTTTTGGCTTAATTTGAATCGATTACTTAATCTAAGACTCCACTCTTTCCATAAAGAATACAAGACGGGTACCGTGAACATAGTGATGACTTGCAAAGTCATACCCCCAAAGGAAGGGATGGCCATAGGCAACATGATATCTGCTCCTCTTCCCGTAGCTGTAAGAATCGGTATTAAGGCTAAGATGGTTGTAGCCGTCGTCATCATAGCCGGCCTAACTCTGCGCAATCCACCCTCCACAACAGCATCTCTTATACCGGTTAAAGAAGCTGGATTATTCTTTTGGAAACTATCCTGAAGAAAGGTGGCGACCAATACCCCGTCATCGGTTGCAATTCCGAAAAGTGCTAAGAAACCTACCCACACGGCTACACTCAGGTTTATAGAATGTATCTGAAACAGGTCTCTCATATTAGTTCCCAAAAAATCAAAGTCAAGAAACCAACTGGTGTCGTACAAACCAATCATTATAAAACCTCCGGCAAAAGCGATAAATACTCCAGAAAATACCATCATAGAAATGGTGACTGATTTAAACTGAAAATATAGTATCAAGAAAATAATCGCGAGCGAAATAGGTAGCACAATACTCAATCGCTTACTAGCTCTGATCTGTTGTTCGTAGTTCCCGGCAAAACGATAGTTGATGCCGGCCGGGACCATTAAGTCCCCTTTTTGGATTGTATTTTCTAAGTAGGTTTGTGCATTATTGACTACTTCAACTTCGGAGTAGTCTTCTTCCTTATCAAACAACACGTATCCTATTAGAAAGCCATCTTCACTTTTGATAGATTGTGGCCCTTGTTCATAACGAATAGTGACTAAATCACCTAGTGGAATCTGTTGACCATTAGCCGTAGGCAAATAGATCCTTTTTAATTTATCGGGATCATTTCTTAATTCCCGTGGATAGCGAATACGAATGGCATAACGTTCTCTTCCTTCAACGGTGCTGGTCATATTCATTCCACCTACGGCGGTTTGAATGTATTGCTGAACTTTTTCTATACTCAACCCATGACGGCTGATCAAATCACGATTAATATCCAGCAACATATAGGGTTTTCCAACAATCCGGTCCGCAAAGACAGCTGCATCTTTAACACCCCGCACATCCTTTAAATGTTTTTCAAGTTCTAACCCAAAAGCTTCTATGGAGGTTAAATCTGATCCACGAACCTTGATACCCATGGGAGCACGCATACCGGTTTGAAGCATGACCAACCTGGTTTCTATAGGCTGCAATTTAGGCGCTGAAGTGACTCCCGGAATTTTGGTTACCCTCACAATTTCATTCCATATATCATCCGGGCTATTTATTTCATCTCGCCATTGTCTAAAATATCGCCCACTTCTGTCAGGAACAAGCTGACCAAATTCATCGGTTACATATTCACCATTTTCATATTTATATCGGATACGATGCCCAAGTGAATTTGTTTTGTATTCAGATTTGTAAAGAATCACATTCTCATACATCGACATGGGAGCAGGATCCAGCGCACTATTGACTCGACCTGCTTTACCGACTACACTTTCCACTTCCGGAATAGCCGTTACGGCCATATCGAGAAGGCGCAGATTTTTAATATTTTCCTGCATTCCGGAGTGAGGCATGGCGGTAGGCATCAACAGGAATGAACCTTCATCCAGAGAGGGCATGAATTCTTCACCTGTTTCTTGAAATACTAGAATTCCTTGATAAACAATAAACCCTACTACCAGCAGAAAAAGTATTTTATACTTTAAAAGAAATCGCAAGATTGATGCATAAAAATGAATGATGACATAAAACATACTGATAAGACTTCCTGCTATAATAACTATGAAAAAGAAGTTTGTCAGACTACTTTGTGTAACACCAAGCGGCATCCAGACAATGGCCAGCAACCAGGCTACGATGATTGCATAAATTAGGTTAATGATCCAGGAAACGATTTTTGCATTCTTTTTTGAACTTTTTTGTTGGACCCATGATTTTACAATTCCCGCAAAGCCGATCACCACTAACATGCTTCCCAAAAAGGGTTGGTAAAAGGCCAGGATAATGATTCCACTAAGTACCGCGACGCCATTTGTAATGAATGAAATCGAGCCCTTCTTTAACTTAATTGAAAATAGGGTATGAGCTAGAGTTGGTATAATAGTAATAGCAATAACGATTGAAGCTATTAAAGCAAATGTCTTGGTATAGGCTAACGGTTTAAATAATTTTCCTTCCGCAGCTTCCATTGCAAAAACTGGAAGAAAACTGATTACGGTTGTAGCCACGGCAGTAATGACCGCTGAGGCTACTTCAACGGTAGCCGCATATATACTTTGTCCAAGGCTTTCATCCACAGGAGGATCTTCCAACCGGTTAACAATACTCTCTGTCAAGACAATGCCCATATCTACCATTGTTCCGATCGCGATCGCAATTCCTGAAAGAGCCACAATATTGGCGTCTACTCCAAAATATTTCATCGCGATGAAGCACATTAATACGGCTATCGGCAGCGAGCCTGATACCAGGATTGAAGATTTCAAGTTGAATAACATCAAAATGATGACAAGAACCGTAATCAGAATTTCCAAAGTGAGCGCCTCCTGGAGTGTACCAATCGTTTCATTAATCAGTTGGGTCCTATCATAAAAAGGAATAATCTTGACTTGAGAAAGTGTCCCATCTTCTATTGTTTTTGAAGGTAACCCAGGCTCTATTTCAGCTATTTTTTTCTTGACATTTTGGATTACTTCCAATGGGTTGGCTCCAAATCTAGCTACCACAACTCCTCCCACCGCTTCAGCACCTGATTTATCTAAAACACCACGGCGGGTTGCTGGAGCAATATTGACCTTGGCCACGTCCCCAATACGAATGGGAACATTGTTGTTTACCTTGATAACACTTCTTTCAATATCTTCAACCTTTTTAATGTACCCTAACCCCCGTACAAAATATTCAACCAGATTTATTTCAATGGTTTGAGCACCCACATCAATATTGCTGCCCTTGATAGCCTGCATCACCTCTTCCAAATTCACCTGGTAGGCTTTCATCGCTTCCGGGTCAACATCGACTTGGTATTCTTTCACAAATCCGCCGATAGAGGCAACCTCCGCGACACCTTCAGCAGATGATAGTCCGTATCGCACATAAAAGTCCTGGATGGTCCTGAGCTCATGCGGATCCCATCCTCCTGTAGAATTACCTGTTGGATCTTTTCCCTCCAGGGTATACCAGAATATTTGTCCAAGGGCTGTGGCATCAGGTCCTAAGGTAGGTTGGACATCAGCAGGTAAAATATTGGAAGGAAGAGCATTTAGTTTTTCCAGAATTCTACTCCTGCTCCAATAGAATTCTATATCTTCATTGAAAATGATGTAGATACTGGAAAATCCAAACATGGAATTGCTGCGAATACTTTTAACACCTGGAATTCCTAAAAAGGCAGTGGTAAGGGGATACGATATCTGATCTTCAACATCTTGAGGAGAGCGACCCTCCCAATTCGTGAAAACGATTTGCTGGTTTTCTCCGATATCAGGAATTGCATCTACAGAAACAGGATTTCTAGGTAGAAATTCTAAACCCCAATCAAAGGGTGCAGTAACCAGCCCTCCAAACATGATTGAAAGCAGAAGTAAATACGCGACCAGCTTATTGTCAAGAAAAAACTTTATAATATTTGCAATCACAATACACGAATTTCAAAAGATCAAATAATACATTTTTAGAATTGATCTTAAGCTATTGCAGAAAATAGCTATAAGCCCGACCTATCCAGGTACAGGCAATCCGTATAATCAAATTAGAAATTGCTGAAAGAGGACCACCAGTGAATGTTTGGGCAAAGGCGGTCGATAAATTTGTTTTTGAACAAATAGAAAGTTGTATGCAGGTTGTATAAAAACTAAGGTAAAAGCCACTAAAAAGTCAAGTCTTACATCTGGGGTAGCATTAACTTGACTTTGAGAAAACTCAGTATCCAAGTCTATTTTAAAAGACTGATTCTCACAACAGCCTTTATGATCAGAATTACTGGAACACGTTTGAACTGCCTGAGTATCTTTTTTTTCTTTAGGTTTATGATGCTTGCAAGTTTGTTTTGTATTCTTGATCTCTGCACAAGTTTTAGCCTTGCCCAAGAGATTAATGCGTTTTATTTTTCCTTGACAAAAGTGCATATCTAAACTAAGCCCTGAAGTGCTGAAGAACAGCAAACAAGCCAGTCCTAGTGCAATTATTCGATATGTACGATTTTGTTTAATCATGTATTATGGAAGCATATAACGATTACAAAGCTAAATAAGTTTTGTGAGAGAAGCAATTAATCCTTCTCTGAATAATTAATGAATATCCGATTAAGGATATTTGTAAAAGTCTCATAATCAGATTCACTAAGATCGTGCCAACCTTTTTTACGAACAGTTTCTACTTGGTTATTTAGGCGTTCTACAATGGCGTGTCCAGCCGAATTTAAATAGATTTTGTACCGACGACGATCATCCTTAAAGCGTTTTCTTTCTACCCATCCTTTGTCTTCCAGCAAATCAATTATTCTGGATATGGTCGGGGCATTTTTAAAACTATCACTGGCCAACTGGTTTTGGGAGAGCCCATTTTCGTAATAGAGCCTTTCCAGAATTACCCACTGTTCCGGTGTAAGGTCAATATCCAATGCTTTAAACAGCTTATGAAACTCAAGCTTAACCATACGATTGGTCCTTTCTAAGTAATAACCGATTCTCTTTGTTTTTCCAGTCATAAACTATAAACTATAACCCCAAAAGTATAACAATTATAGGATGTGAAAATAAGTTTTAAAGTAGATATTATTTAGTAATCAATTCGTAGGAAGATCTGCACCAATTGATCAATTGTTCGTCAAATTGATCAAAATCATCAATGGATACTATATAGGTATATCTTCGGTTAGATGTTTTTTGGAATTTTTTTATCAGTTCATGACTTTCCAAATAGTCTAAAAAAAACTGAATGTCCAGCCACCTTTTTTTGACCTTAATTGCCATAAAGGTGCTTTCAGTTTTCAAGAAGGCTACATCTGGAGGCACAATTTCAATTCTGAATTCAGCGAATTTTCTAACCTCCTTTAGTACATGGTCATAAAGGTTTTTAAGTGCGACTGGTCTATTATTGAATAAGTCCTTTTCGGTGAGTAGAGTGCAACTATGATTTTGAAATTCGTTTTTGAATTTTCTTTGACAACTGGGGCACTTCCACATAATATTGATTTTTCAACTCGATTGAACGGGTAGAATCTTCTCCAGGTTTTCAGCAAAGCGTTTTAAATATTGATTCTTTAAATAATAGTTTTTCAATACTATCCATTCATCTTCTTTCAGGTCTTCTGCAAGTTTCATTTCTAAATCTTTTATATCCTCTCTAAGTTGATCCTTAGTGATTTCGAAATCAACTTTGATTTGCTCATAATCGGTTTGTTGGAAATCAAACTCCAGTTCCATTAATTTTTCATTCAGGTCCATCATATCCATTAAGAAATCTTGTGGAATTTGATTCTCACCTTCAGCAGCCAACTGTTCATTTAATTCCAGGAAATATTTTAGTCGCTTATCAAAATCGATTAGTGTTTTATAAGCTTCATTGTTTAATGAAGATTTTTCCAGCGCATTTAATTGCCTTTCCTTGGATTCCAAAGTAAAAAAATCTGGATGGTATTTTTTGCTATTCGTATAGAACTGCTGCTTAAGTTTAGCCCTATCTATAGCTAATTTACAAGGAATGTTGAAAAAAGAGAAGTAGTCCATTTTAAAGATCTTTTGCGCTGTAATGTAGTTAGATTCTATTTTTAAAAAAAACTAAATTTAAAGAAGCCTTTACACAAAGATCATTTAACCTAATGCTGATCAAACCAAGCTGTCCAAACTCCTATAGGTTGAAACTGGTCGATAACTCGGTCAAGCCTTTATTTTGCAAAACTTTGATAACAACAGTAAAACAATAACAAGTAATGTACCATTACACATTGTAACAGCAGAATTACCATAAAGAATCCAAGTGAGGGTTTTGTTTAATAATTACCAAGTAATTAAAAAATTAAACTAATGGGTTGGTGACTAAATTTTGGCGTGGGGAGGAGGCAGTTGTTGACGGCTATTATATAAACGGTTGGTATCATAGATCTTAAAAACTATTGTGGTAAATAACCTTCCACAAATACGGGAACTCCATTAGAATGATTTGTTAATGTCTTTAGGTACGTTTCAGCCACTTTTCTTGCAGAAGGCCACGGATTCGAATCCATACCCATAGCAGTCGCCGTTTCCGCAACGAGTGGTGGGTGTATTATAACCAATCTTCTATTTCCTTCTAATTCTAATGCGGCTGCCCTGACAAATCCCTCTATCCCAGCATTGACCATGGCAATATTTGATGTCTCGGGCCAAGGGGCGTATGCCAACATACCACCTGTAAGTATAATCAGACCTTTATTGTTCAGTTTTTTAAGCCCTTTTCTTACCAAGTTAACTTGTCCTAATAGTTTGCTAGTTAATCCCAACTGAATTTGATTATCACTGAGTTCGGTCAGTTTTCCAAAACTTGCATTCCCGGCTACACAAATAATAGCATCTAATTCCGAAACCTTTTCAAAGTAGTTTTCGATGGATTTGGGATCATCAATGTTTAGGGCAGGTTCTCCACTCCGAGAAGCCGTTATGATTTGGTTGCCGCTGTCTTGCGTCAATTTTATAATTTCCTTACCAATAGTACCACTTGCGCCGATTATAAGTATTTTCATTACTTTAGTTTTATATGCATGTCAAAATCTGCGGCCTGCTGCAGGACTTTATTAATAATGCTTTCATCTACGGACTTTTGCATTGCATTTGATTCGTTTTCAGGAATACCCATTTCATTGAAAAAAGATAAAAAGCCTTTGGGACTGTGTATATTCACCCATTTACAAGTTGAAGCACCTGCGTTTTTAAAGGTGTGGATTACGTTGGGTGGAAGGTCAATTGATTCCCCTACTCCAAGTTTTTTGAGTTCTCCATTGACTGTAAATTCCATTTCGCCTTCTAGAACCAAAAATACCTCATTAAGCTTGGTATGCGAATGCGGAGGTGGCCCAGGAATATTGGGTGCTGTTTCTCCTATTACCATATCATAATTTCCTGTGACTTCCACTGGGCTTATTTTGTGCCCTAGGACCCATAAATTGTTAGATTTTTCCATAACCATATTTTTTTAATGAGACAATTGTCTCACAAGTATAAGTTCAAATTTTGGATATTCCAAATTTTATGAGAAATTTGTCTCATGAAAAAAAACTCAATCAGTACAGGCAGAATAAAACAAAAAATGCAAACAAGGATGGAAATTCTTGCTTCAACCAAAAGATTAATGCAGGATGAAAGAAAGATTTCTTTGGAAGACGTAGCCAAAGAAGCTCGTATTTCTAGAGCAACAATTTATAGATATTTTTCTAATATTGAATTACTAATTTTAGAAGCGTCTTTAGATATTCAACATAAATCTCCAGACCAACTTTTGGAGGATGTTGAGACGATGTCATTGACTGAAAGAATATTTTATATCCAAAAACATTATAATAAATTAGCTCGAGAAAATGAGGTGGGATTCAGGCGATATTTGAGTGCGGTATTATCGGAATCGATTACTTCAAAAGAAAAGCTGCGCGGAGCACGAAGGATAAAATCATTAAACAAAGCATTAAAACCATTCAAGTCAAAATTAAATGAACCTACATATACCAGGTTAATAAACATTTCATCTGTATTAATGGGTATTGATTCCTTAGTTGTTTGTAAAGATGTCTGTAATTTGAGTAGTAAAGAATCCGAAACTGTTTTGAGATGGGGTCTAGAAATGATTTTGAAAGGTATTTTTTGTAAATAGTATGAATACCTTAGGTGCTAAAATTTTTAGCCAGATCTTATTGGATTAGCTATTCGTTGAAAAAAGGAAGCGCTAAGAAAAGCTAGATGTCCAGTTCGGACATCCAGTTACTTTATTATTTAAAATCTTCCGGGCGGGCAGACAATGTTAAGTCAAGCATTTGAGATTTGCCATCACGCAAAACGGTCAAGGTAACTTTATCACCCGGATCGAAATGGTGCAACAGGTCCAGAAATCCCTGGACTGATCGGGTGCGTGCGCCATTGATCATCGTGACCACATCTCCGCTTTTCAATTTAGCTTTTGCGGCCGGGCTGTCATCTAATACTTCCATAATAGCTGCCCCATCCTCATGATCCTCAACTCGGGCACCAACAAAGACTTTGGCTGGTTTAGATTTCATGAAATCACCCTCATCACTAAAAACCATCATATTATTACCTCTGCCACTACGACCTCTTAAGATCCGGACATCATCATCACCTCCACGGTGCATCCTCATGCGATGTCGGCCGCTGCCTTCGTGTAATTCTTCTATTTCAATATTGTGTTCCTTCATATGTTTTTTAAGCTCCTCAGGCATCTCTCCTTCTCCATCCCATTTAATGGTCTGTCCTTCATCATCAATGATGACTACATTGAATTCTTTGTCTTTGATGACCTCCACCTCGCCATCATCACTAAATACGATTACCCTGTCCTCACCATCTCCTTTCCCACCTTTTCTGATTTTGATTACCTTTTCTTCCATTCCCTTTTTTCCATCCGATTCTATCTCTACCCAAACATTGCCTTCATCTGAATCAAGCATTTCGACATTAATACCTTCTTCTTTCAGTTGTTTCCTGATATCTTCAGGGATCTCTCCTTTATCAGTCCATTCAATCACCTTCTCCTTGCCATCCGCATTGGTGACAATTTTGACCTTGCGATCGCCTTCTTCCTTTACATCTACAGTAACCTTTTTTTCTTTTTTCACCTCTTGGGCATTCAAACCAGTAAACGCAAGTAAAGTGATAACTATCAATGATAAATATTTCATTTTGGTCTAATTTTAATAAGTGATACAAAACTATGCGAAAGTAATACTCTGAGGACGCATTATGTCTTAAAAAAGTTTTAAAAAATGTATAGAATTTTAAAATTGTCATACCATAAACAGCATGATTTATCATTTCAAAAGCAAAGATTCACATATCTACTTTTCTGAAGGCCATGATAGCCTAACGTCCTGAAGCTATGTTACCCTGATCCAAACAAACCACAATTTCATAGATATGGGTTAATATTAGTACATAAATGGCACTAATTTCGTATTTTACTTATTGGGTAATAGTTGATTTATTTGATCTGGATTCAATGGAATTAAGCCTAATTTAGGATTAGTTAAATCGAGTAATGAGTGTATAGTCGTCGTTTTTTGTTTTCCGTCTATTCTCTCAACGATTTGTTTAATGTTGACCCCAGGCAATAAAATAATAGGAACATAAGCATTCCGGTATATGGGTAACATTAATTATCAATCTGATGTAATAGTTGTGGGAGGTGGTATTGCTGGAGTGGTTACTGCCCTGGAATTACTTAACTATGGGAAAAAAGTTATCCTGTTAGAAAGAGGTCCACAAGAATCTTTTGGAGGATTAGCCATAAGATCTTTTGGAGGCATGTTTTTCGTAGATACACCGGAACAGCGAAGGGCTGGAATGAAAGACTCTGTGGATATAGCGCTGCGAGATTGGTTGGCAGTGGCAGCATTTGATGACCATGATATACTTCCAAAAAAATGGGCAGAGCAATATATAAATACCTGTACTCCCTACGTTTATCAATATTTAAAAGACCTTAAAGTAAAATTTTTTCCGGTTGTTCACTGGGTAGAAAGAGGACAATATGCTCCTGGAAATACTTACCCAAGATTCCACATGGTTTGGGGTACTGGATATGCTTTAACCAAAACACTCATCGAGCAGTTACTAAATCATCCAAAGAAAGACAGTCACTTACAAATTTTATTCGACCATAAAGTAGAAGAAATTTTAGTACAAAATAAAGTAGTGGTTGGTGTCAGCGGCTCAATGGAAACCAATTCAGCTCAAAAATTTGAAGCACAAGCAGAATACACGGTGGTGGCAGCCGGTGGGATGGGTGGAAATATTGAAAGAGTTAAAAAAAATTGGTACAAAGCATGGGGTGAACCACCCGAGAAAATTCTAAATGGATCCATAATTTATAATGATGGGACGATGCATGATGCCGTTTCTAATGTACGTGGGCATTTAACGCATTTGGATAAAAACTGGCTTTATCCCGCTGGTATTCACCATCCTAGGCCTAAGCATAAAGACCACGGATTAAGTTTGGTTCCTTGTAAGTCTGCCCTTTGGCTGGATTACACCGGAAATAGGTTTACACCAGAACCATTAGTCACTGGTTTTGATACACGGCACATAGTAGAAAGAATTTGTAGGCAAAAGAAAAAGTATTCTTGGCAAATTCTAAATTTAAAAATTGCATTTAAAGAATTTGCAATTTCCGGTTCAGAATCAAATCCAGCAATGAGAGATAAGAAGATATTCCAATTCATAAAGACAATTCTCTTTGGTAACAAGGATTTAGTTCGTGATATGATTGATAATTGCCAAGATTTTGTAACGGCAAATACAGTAGAGGAATTAGTAGATAAAATGAATGCGTTACAACAAACTGATGACGTAAAAATTGAAAATATAAAAAAAGCCGTACAATATTATGATGAGATGGTTAGTCGTCCAAAAAAGTTTCAAAATGACGAACAAATCAGACGCATTCAGCATACAAGACAATATCGAGGAGATCGTTTGAGGACATGTAAAAATCAAAAAATAATCGACCCCAAAGGATTGCCATTAATAGCAATTAGAGAGTTCATATTAAGCCGGAAAACTCTGGGGGGAATCCAGACAGATTTAAAAAGCAGTGTATTAACAAAACCGATCGCTGGCCATCAAGAAACAATACCAGGATTATACGCCGTAGGAGAATGTGCTGGTTTTGGTGGTGGTGGAATGCATGGAGTTGGCACATTAGAAGGGACTTTTTTGGGTGGTTGTGTATTAACAGCCAGAGTGGCTGCAGCAGATATTGCTGGGCAAATTTTGATGCATAATTAAGGATGAAACTATCAATGGAATTATTGAATAAAAAGGATTTAACTGTAAAAGAATAGTATGAATAAAACAGGTGCTTATTTGGTAAGATTTGCATTAGAACAAATAGGAGTGAAATATACATTTGGAATTCCTGGTGTGCACAATACGGAGATATATGATGAATTAAATAAAAGTGAATTAATCCAACCTATATTAGTTACTCATGAAGGTGGTGCTTCATTTATGGCTGACGCTATTTCAAGAACCAGCGATAGTATTGGTTGCTGTCTAATTGTTCCTGCGGCAGGGACAACGCATGCAATGAGTGGGATTGGAGAATCTTTTTTAGATGGAATTCCCAGCCTGATCATTTCAGGAGGCATCAGAAGGGATTCCGGTCGTGCTTATCAATTGCATGCTTTAGATCAGCTTAAATTAGTCCAAGCCGTTACTAAAGCAGCCTATGTAGTACAGAAACACGAAGATATTATTCCTACCATATATGAGGGCTACCAAATTGCGACGAGTGGTGAGCCGGGTCCTGTTTTTTTGGAAATCCCTGTTGAATTACAATTATTTAAAGGTAATGTCTCTGAATTGCCTTCACTAAATTTTACCAAGACAAATCCAGCTATCGATCTGCAAAAAATAAATAAGGCTGTTGATATTCTAACAGAAGCGAATAACCCTACTATTTATGTTGGGTGGGGAGCCGTTGATTCACATGAATATACGATCAAAATAGCGGAAAAATTAGTGTCCCCGGTTTCTACTTCTCTACAAGGAAAGAGTGCCTTTCCAAATGGTCATGTTTTATGCACTGGGGTTGGGTTTGGAGCTTCATCAAAACCTGCCTCCCAACATGCTTTTTCAAAATCAGATGCCATGCTTGCCGTTGGCGTTCGTTTTTCAGAATTAGGAACAGGAAGTTATGGTATTAAAGAGCCTGAGAATTTAATTCATGTCGATATCAATCCTGAGGTTTTTGATGCCAATTATAAGAGTGTTTTGACCATTGAAGCCGATGCCAGGGACGCATTAAGGGCAATCTATAAAGTCTTGGAAAGTAGAAAATGGAGTAGTCCCAGGGACATAAATACCTTAGCTGAAACAATTAATAAAGAGGAGACCAACTATATCAATAGTTGGCTAAAAGATAAAAAAACAGATTTGGTTTCACCTGGATATTTCTTTGAAGCACTGCAAAGATTGACCGCTCAGGATGCAAAAATTGTGGTAGATGATGGAAAACATACATTTCTTGCAGCAGAATTATTTAAGGTTAACCATGCACGCCAATTTATATCTCCCACTGACTTCAACTGTATGGGATATTGTGTACCAGCGTCAATTGCCACCAAATTGGCAAATCCGGAAAAGGAGGTAGTAGCCATCGTTGGTGACGGAGGATTTATGATGACTTGTATGGAATTAATTACGGCTGCATCCAATAATATTGCGCCTATGATTTTTGTGTTTCACGATGGAGAATTAGGACAGATTTCACAGTTTCAAGCCGTTCCCTTAAAATATAAAACCTGTTCTGTAATTGGTCAACTAAACGTGGAGGGGGTAGCCCTTGCTGTTGGTGCTCATTTTGTGAACATGCCTAATGATTATGAAATAGATAGTAAAATTAAAGAAGCTATAAAAGTTTCCTCTGAAGGGAAACCAGTGATTATTGATGTAAATATTGATTACTCTAAAAAGACAATGCTTACCAAAGGTGTGTTGGCAACCAATTTAAAACGTTTCTCATTTAGCGAAAAAGTAAGATTTTTGTCTAGAGCGATAAAAAGACATGTTGTTGGGTAGAAATAAGTCCAACAGAGGTTAGATCTGGAGTAATATGAGTATACCTAATCGTCATATTATGCATGTGGGACGCAGCCCCTGTACATAAGGCAATTATTTCAGCCTTTCAAGAAAGTCCTGTTTATATAAAAATAGTTCTACCAAGAAGAGTAAAAATCGGACCTTGTCAGTTTGTCAGAGGCGTTGTTAAAAATGGAATCAGCTTAAAACTATAAAAGAATAATTTAGTTAATTAATACAAAACAATTACCTCGGAAAGGAAAAGTCGATCAATGCCATGAAACCAATTGGAGTAATATTTCCTCATCAATTATTTATAGACCATGAACTTTTAGTAAAATGTTCAAAGATATATTTAATTGAAGAACGGTTATTTTTCAAACAGTATAATTTTCACAAAGTAAAACTGGCATTTCATCGTGCTTCTATGCGAGCCTACGCAAAGAAGCTTATTGATCGTAAAATTGACCTGGAATATGTTGAGTGTAGTAGCCATTTATCGGATATAAGATCGCTTATACGATTTATCGGCAACAAAAAGGAAATTCAGTTACATATTATTAATCCAACCGACAATTGGTTAGAAAAAAGAATCCAAGAAACCACGAGTGAGCTTGGTATTGAACTTCACGAGTATGAAAATCCGCTTTTTCTCAATTCCAGATCTGAGCTAGGAAATTTTTTCAGAAATGAAAAAAAATCTTTTTTTCACACTACATTTTATAAACAGCAACGGCGAAAAAGAAAAATTCTTTTGGATGCTCAAGGAAACCCTGATGGAGGCAAATGGAGTTTTGATGCAGAAAACCGAAAAAAGTATCCTAAAGACTCAAAACCTCCTTTCATTCAATTTCCATCCTCAAATCAATATTGGCAGGAAGCTATTCAATATGTCCAAAAGCACTTTCCTAATAATATTGGCGATTTAAGTGAAAATCCAATTTTCCCTTTTACGCATGATCAGACGGCGTCCTGGTTTGAACAGTTTTTATCTAAACGATTCCACCGCTTTGGTGATTATGAAGATGCCATCTTAAGTAACGAATTGTTTCTCCACCATAGCGTCCTCTCTCCTATGGTCAATGTAGGTTTAATTTTACCAAATGATATACTCGATAAGACATTAAGTTTTTCTAAGACAAACAAGATCCCCCTAAATTCCATTGAAGGGTTCGTTCGACAAATTATCGGATGGAGAGAATTTATAAGAGGCATGTATGAATGTAAAGGAACTTTTTCTAGAACCTCAAATTTTTGGGGTTTTAAAAGGGCCATACCAAAATGTTTCTATGATGGATCAACAGGGATAATTCCACTGGACGAGACCATCAGGAAAGTATTAAAAACTGGATATTGTCACCATATTGAGCGCTTAATGATTTTAGGTAATTTCATGTTGCTTTGTGAATTTCACCCCAATGAAGTATATCGATGGTTTATGGAACTGTTCATAGATGCTTATGATTGGGTAATGGTTCCAAATGTTTATGGTATGAGCCAATTTGCAGATGGTGGAACATTTGCTACTAAACCTTATATAAGTGGTTCAAACTATATTCTAAAAATGAGCGATTATAAAAAAGGAGATTGGTCCAATACCTGGGATGGTTTGTTCTGGCGTTTCTTACATGCACATAGAAAATTCTTTAAACAAAATCCTCGACTTTCTATGCTCATTGGTACATTTGACAAAATGAACGTGGATAAACAAAATCAACACATGTCGCATGCAAATGATTTCTTAGAAAAACTGGATAATATTGCTTAACCTGTACTAAAAGGCAAATTGTTTCCAGACATTCCCATTATCTTACTTGGCAAAGCAAATACTTGAAACCATTGAATTATTATACCAAATTATTTATCCGGAATTTTGCATTTCTAAGATCAAATTAAATGGTTTTTGGTTCTATTACGATTTATTATCAGTGATTGAGGCATTTTGACTTGTATTACTTGGTTCTCGTCTACCAAGTTTTTTGAATTCTTGAAAACCCAAATAGAAGGCAAATCCGAACATAAGTGTAATGAAACCGGCAAAATAAGGTAAATACTCAATCATTTACTATGCATTTTAAGGAGTTTCAAATAAATGGCAAATCCCAAAATTGAAGGGACCCATAATCCAACGAATAGAGCAGCCTCTTTTTCACCAGAAAACCACGCTGCTTCCGCATAGATCAAAGAAATCAAAGCCAAACCCATAAGTATTAAGTCTACAGCACCTATTTTTTTGAACATATAATTGTAATTTTAAATGAATATTTGCAATAAAGAAATTAAATAAACGCGAAAAGGTTTATAAAGAGTCAATATTATATTATCCTTTTGTGGCGCTAATTTATATTCCGAATTTCGATTTGCTATTTATAACAAAAAAATTACTCGGCTTCACTAAAAAGAAAAAAGAGCGCAAAGCCAAAAAATTTATTGATTATAAATGCTTGTTATTCAGTATTATGTATTCAATTTGATCACTAATTAGGCCATTATTATTTATGTTTGGTTACGCTCAATATGAAATATACCAATAAACTGAAAATAATATAAATTGTGATCCATAAAATATAAAACATATTTTAGAGAGGAATTATTTAAAAATAGAAACTGACTTTTGCATATGGAAACTATTGCTATCATAATTCAAATTATCATCGCTTTGGGAATCTTTAACGTGTGGATTTTGCGATTTAGTAAAACTTCAGAATGGCGGGGAGGAGATGCTACAAATATGAAAGAAGAGTTTGCTGTATATGGTCTACCTGAGTGGGTCATGAAAGTGGTTGGAGCCTTAAAATTACTGCTAGCAGCAGGACTAATCGCTGGCATTTGGTGGCCCAAATTTACACCAGTAGCAGCCTATGGTATAGCCATCTTGATGCTTGGTGCAATTGCAATGCACTTCAAAGTCAAGGACCCCTTAAAAAAATCTCTACCAGCATTCACGCTACTGGTTTTTTCCTTATTGGTAGCTTTGGTATAATTAGTTACCCTATGTAAGAATTTGAAGGCGTAATTAAAGCAAGGAAATGACAATTTTAATAGTGGGTGCCACTGGTGCCACTGGTATAAGATTGGTTGAGGCGTTGCTCAATCGAGGCCAAAACGTAAAAGTGATTGTGCGATCACCAGAAAAGCTGCCTGACACCATAAAAAATCATGAACACTTGACCTTGATTTCTGCAAATGTTTTGGACTTATCCGACCAAGAGATGAAACAACATGTCACAGGCTGTAATGCAATAGTTTCGTGTCTGGGTCATAACATGACTTTAAAGGGCGTTTTTGGCAAACCTCGCCGACTGGTAACACAAGCGACTCAGCGATTGTGCCAAGCAATCAAAGCAAATAAATCAGATGCAATGACCAAATATGTTCTGATGAATACCGTTGCCAACCGCAATCGTGATCTTAATGAACCTATTTCATTTGTGCAAAGATGCCTGATTGCGTTGCTTCGCTTGTTACTTCCTCCACATCCCGACAATGAAGATGCGGCTGAATACTTAAGAACAGAAATAGGACAACAAGATAAGGCGATTGAGTGGGTTGCAGTTCGTCCGTCAACATTAATAAATGAGGAGAGAACATCTGAGATCGAAGTGTTTCAGTCACCGACTAGAAGTATTTTGAATGATGGCCAAATCAGCCGAATCAATGTTGGCCACTTTATGGCAGATCTCATCACAAATGATAACATTTGGAACAAGTGGAAAGGACAGATGCCTGTAATTTATAATAAAGGGTATGGATCATAAGTATCCAAATACCAATGGGTTCAACGTCACCCCAGGTAGTACACCAACTTTCTAGAAGGCAACTACTTACTTTTCAAGAAAAATTACTTTTAATATGTTTGGGATGTGATGATTGGATGCATAGATTACCCATCTCCCATCACCTTTCTGGTTATAATCTAAACTAGTGAGAATTTTTTTGATAGGTAGGAAGAGCACCGGCTCTGCCAGGAAATGAGGTTGTACCGCAGGCTGCTTTTAGAACAGTTATACCAGTGATTCTGAAATCGAGACTATAATAATAGTTTAGCTATAATGAAAATTCACTTTTTCAAATCTCCGAATGCTATTTATCTTTATTTTTACAGAAATAATACAAATAATTTTTAGTTATGCTAATTAATGTGAAAAGATTCATCTTTACAAAATTCCAAAATGCGGTTTGCTGCATTATGCTCAATGCGATCACTTATAGTAAATAAAAACGCACCATTTCACATCATTATTAAAGTAGAATAAATGACCGCATCCAGTCTTAAATAAAATAAATGCAATTGATATGAAAAAAGGAATAATTATAATAATTTTTTTAGGAGCTTTTGTTCTTGTTTCATTTCAAGTTACTGAAAAAATTGGGTTGCACCTTCTTCAATCCCCTGGTGCCGAAGTAGAAAACTATGTTGAACCGGATTATGGTCTAGGCACCGGTCATATTGATTCTTTAAAACCTTTTCCGCTTCTCAAAAAAGGAGAGCGCAGTCCATTTGATTTATGGATCTATGGTGGTAAGAATGGGTCTTCTTTTATGAATCCAACACTTCCGATGAGCTGGGATCAATGGGTAACATTCCACAAAAACCAAAAACCCGGGTTGATGGAGGATGTGGATAACTATATGAACTCAAGATTTAATTTTAATGGCGAAGCACATTCAGGTAGATATATGTCTGGTGGAAGGAAAGAAATAATGAAGGGGCCAATAGGTAGACTTCCTAGAGGGATAAGCTCATTTGAAGAATTATCCGAACTGACCCCGGAAGAAATTAAAAGGAGGGATTTATTTCCCTATAAGCCGCTTGCACACCCATTGGCATCAACGGCACATATGGTATTCCCAGACAATTGGAATAAAGTGCACCCCGAACATATAAGAATAGATATTGATCATGATTATCCTGATGAATATTTGCCGGAATTTCCTCCACCGATGTTTCTGACTAATCACAAGGAATTGGGAGATGTAACCAAAGGGAAAGAAGTTACTTTAAGTAATTACTACGAAATTTTTGACGGTTTACTGACCCCGGAACAGATGGAAGGACTCAAGGAATTGGTCAGACCCACTCCGACTACTTGGTTTAATCATACCACCCACAGGGTAACCTTAGAGCCGAGTGCAGGGGTATCTTGCTTTTCTTGTCACGTTAACGGGCATACCAATGGAGCCTTTGAATTAGCTCCGGATAGTAGACCACATCTTGCCAGATTAAGGGTGGGTACACCTTCGATGAGGGGTAATTATAATCTTATGCAATTTGCTTCCAAGCGTTCAATCAGAAGCATGGATCATTTTGCTGAAATCGAGGAATATTTTGATGGTGATCCAGGAATGATGCAACATATAGGTCCAAGGGCACACCAAAAACAAGTAGCCAATCGAATGGGAGATTTTAATGCAATGCTTGATTTCCCTCCAGCTCCAAAATTGAATCCACTGGGCAAACTAATTTCATCCAAAGCATCAGCCATCGAATTAGAGGGAGAAAAGCTGTTTTGGGGCAAAGCGAAATGTTCTACATGTCACTACGGACCTGCATTCGTTGACGACCAGATGTATGATTTGCAAGTTGAAAGATTCTATAAAGGAAGACCGGAAGGCCCTATCAAAAATTTTCCCTTACGCGGTATCAAAGATTCTCCCCCATATTTGCATGATGACAGATTACCAACCTTGGACGATGCCGTTGAATTTTTCAATATGGTTCTTGAGCTTAAGTTATCCACGGATGAAAAAGAAGCACTAACAGCATACCTGATGTGTTTGTAATCAGGTTATAAACATGGATAGGTTGTATAGTTGTATTCCACTTACCTGCCGGCTGTGGCTAAGGTTCAAACTGCTGGAGACCGAAAAGAAAGATTGGAAAATCTTTGCGCTTCAACCAAACGGGAAAGGGGGCAAGCTTTTACAGGATTTAGTTCGGTGTTAATTACTGAAAATTATATCCTTTGTTAAGGACTAGCATAACCGATTTAAACCAGAAGGCAAAGCTCAAAACTAGCCACAGATGACCAATGAGTAATTGGTCATCCCAATTCATATAAATCTTTTATTGACCTTTGTAATTATTTAATTTTGTTTACCTGGTACCGTAAGCTCGACATCAGGTATAGATCACCATCTCTCTGGAAGCATCCCAGGTCATTCCTTTGACATATACATTATAAAGTCCGGGTTGTGAAAATCCATCCCATACCATCTCATGTTTTCCGGGTTCAAGCCCTGGTGCTTCCATACGCCAAACCAACTCTCCATTACGATCTAAGATGTCCATATATACATTGCCCTCTTCCGGTACGGAGACCTCCATGACCACATTATCTTTAGCATTGGTGCCGAGCGCCCGGATAGAAGGTCTATCAATCGGATTAACTTTTCCTATTCCTTTCCATGCTTTATAATCAAAAGGTTCATTGCATAAATGGTACTTGTCTTCGTGCTGCGCTGCATCGCCTATGGTCAGATAGTTGGTAACTAGGGGTGTCCTTTTAAAGGTGTCCAGTTTTACTTTTTTTGCTTTGCCATCTTCCCACATATAAACCGGAATATCAAAGGGATCCAGCACATCTGAAAGCCCCCTTTCAATGCCAATATGGAAAAGCCCGAAATTTCCTGGTTCATGACCAGCAAGCCAGTGAGCAATAATATCCACCCGGAAGGCGTCCTTACCAAAAATCACCTGATTACTTTTATAGTTTTTTCCCTTTCCTTTATGCGGTCCAGTACCAAAACCGTTTCCATCCAGCCCATAGATGCCCTCCACCATATTTATGCCGGTTGGTGTAACACTGTAAGAGTCAAGCATTCGCTGAACCCATTGCTCCATAAAAACACCCCCACCAAATGAAGAGCCGATTGGTACAGAGTCCCAGCGAGGAATACCCGCTGCCACATGTTGCTTGTGAAGTGCTTTAATTTTGGCCATGTAATCCGGCTGGAAAAATGGATGGTAGCGTTTATCATACGATTTAAAAATGTCGAAATGGCCACCGCAGTACTGGTGAAATTTTCGACCCGTAGTCCCTTGTAAGTTTTTGATCGCACCAGTAATTCCCATCATATGGGCCTTAAATTTGGCAATGTTTATTAAGAATGTGTCCGGTGCGGTAACAGGCGCCATAAAGGCCACTTTCTTAAAAACCACACCGTCGACATCTCGAAAAATCAGATCATCTTCCCCAAGTTCCCAGAAATTCTTTGAGGTTAGATCTCTAAGATCAATGTTGTTTCTTTCCGCCATCGCGGTCCACCCATTGGCTTCCCAATTTTGAGGGCAAGCACATTCGCGGATGTAAAATTGCTGAGGCCCTACTTCTCTAACCCCATTTAAAAATCCCTCCACAAAGTGGAGATCAGTGGTGACGCCCAGTTTCGATTCCGGATCTGTATCCGGACCCCCATTACAGGTCCAGTTAGGTTTACACGTTATCTTCGTAGAATTTGCATAACCTTTTTCTGAGGTAGTTTTAACGAACATCTCACCGGCAAGCTTATGGGCAGTCTTTCGGATGGCTTCGGCATTGGTTATTTTTTTTACCCGGGTACGATGGATAAATACGGCTTCCGGATGTTCTTTAATAAACGGATGGAGATCAAAACAATCGCTATCAGAAAGTGGAGTGGTTAGAGGTAGGTATTCCGGCCCGATTATTCCAGCTACTCCAGAAGCAGAAGATACCTTTATAAAATCACGTCTTTTCATTTTGAATAAATTTATTTCATCCTTTTATCTAGATGGGTTATTTATATAAATATACCGATTTTTGCAATGACGGTTCGTTTCAAAGATATTCGGTGACTTGTGAGTATAACAAATTGCACAAATAGTACA
>JAHEJC010000266.1 GCA_024639065.1 Lewinellaceae bacterium
TTTTCGCCATATTTCGATATACCGTAGGCAATTCCTGGGGCATATTATTGGCTTCAAAATAGGAAATAGCTTGCTCTTGTATAATTCTGAAACTGTCCAGGTTTTCTATGGCATAATATGTGTAGGCCAAATCAGCATAACTATTTCCTATCAATTTTGAATCACCAAATTCTTTGGCTAGTTGTAGGGCTTGTAGACTATATTGATAAGATTCTTTCGGATTTGAATCAACCGTTTTGAGCGATAGTTCTTGTAAGGTTGTAATTCGATTCCTTTGATCAGTTGCAGTATCGAGCACTGCCTTAAGACTGTCAACAGTTCTATTTTGTGCAAGACTGACCTGAAGTAAAAATAAAAACAATAATATACTTAAACATAATATAGCATTTCCCTTATTCACGCACAATCGTTTTGACAAAAGATTCTTAATCACTAAAATTAAAAAAGAATTTGGTTCTTGTTCTAATTGAGAGAAAATTATGGAAAAAATAGGGTGCCAAGGAAAAATAACCGACAAATAGGGTTAATTGCAGTTGGGTTTTTTCCAGTCTACTATTCTCATCCGATAGGTCAGCAATCATTAAAGAGAAGATCCTAAATTATGGCGTCAATTCGGGAAAAGAAGGGGAGGTGCAGGCACTATTTTGTCACTGTTAGAATGAGCTCTTGGGAATCTTCAAAATTGATTAAATTTACAAAAGTTGACTGAATTTTATCAAGTTGAAAAAGTTGGTAACTTAATATATTTTCATTAAAATGATTAGTAAACCATTATCTTTATAATTAAAAATAAATGCCGGAGATTTCGAGGTTTTATGGAATTGTAATTATGATGTTTTATAATGACCACAATCCTCCACATTTTCATGCGAACTATGGAGAATACAAAGTCGTTATAAGTATTGATGAAGAAGTAGTAGATGGATATATGCCAAAAAGAGCTCTTAAAACTTGTTTTTGAATGGATGGACATGCACAAGGCAGAATTATTAGCAAACTGGGAGAAATGTCAAAAAGGAGAAATACCTGATAAAATAGATCCTTTAAAATGAAGAATTATGAAATCCATCTGGATTGTAGAAGCAACGCACAAACACAATTTTCAAATTTTTTTAAAATTTAGTGATAAAGTTGAAGGTATTGTTGATTTAAACGGTCAACTAAAAGGTCCAATCTTTGAACCGTTAAAAGACATTGAATATTTTAAAAAATTTCAACTAAACCAATGGACTCTTGAATGGCCAAACGGAGCAGATCTGGCACCTGAATTCCTATATGAACTTATTTTAGAAAGTCAAACTGTGTCTTGAGAAACATGGTAATGCTGCTGCGATTACTATCACTTACTTATCTTATAGGTATTAAAGACTGGCACAGCCCTACCGATAGGGATATTCAGTTAAAAGCCGAACAGATCTATAAGACGTGAAAGCGTATATATAGAAAGGATGCTTTAGATATTTAATTCTTAAAAAGAACACATGGCTCATATATGATTTCCTGATTTAATTAATACATTCGCAATATGCTATGAAAGTTTTTTCTTCAGAATATATTAAAGATTATAAGACTTATTCATTTGGGTATACTCGATATTGTATCAAAGAATCCCCCCAAGAATTACCTGAAATCTATGCACAAGGTTTTTTGCCTTATTCTGCTAATCTGGATTTGGCTTATGATCTTTTTTATATGGCCCGTAGTTTAAGAATTTCATTGGAGCGTTTTGATGATTCATCTGAGAATAAGCGAGTCATCAAAAAAATGGAAGAATTAAATCCCAAACTGGAAACAAGCTCCAAGAAGGAAATCAACTATTATAGTGATGATTTCATTAAATTTTGTCTGGACTATGCTGCTGCCCGATTTTCTAATAGTTCCATGAATGAAAAACGCCTATTACATATTTTAAATAAGCCGATAGGGACGCACATTTTTAGTTTTAAATCCAGTGCTGATATTTTGGGTTATGTATTGGCCGTCGTAGAGCAAAATATATTGCATTACTGGTTTTCCTTTTTTGATTTGACCTACTTAAAAAGCCATTCTTTGGGGAAATATATGATGTGGCGAATTTGTCGATGGGCAAAAGATCAGGGGCTTGACGCTATGTATTTGGGAACTTGTTATGGTACACATTCCCTCTATAAGGTAAGAGACTTTAAAGGTGTTGAGTATTGGAATGGCGTTAATTGGAGTGATGATAAGAATTTACTCAAAGCTTTATGTAAGGAGGATGATCAGCCTAAAACTAAGGATTTATTTAAATCGTTAGAACAGCCAAATGACTTTTTGAGAAACCTTTTGGAATCCTAAAATGCTTTATGAGCATATGCAAAAGTTAACCATTTCAAGAGACGAGAATAGATATAATCATTTAATAGGCTCTATTATAGAAACACCATGCGCATAGCTATTCTTGCTGATCCGATTGATGATCAAACTGCTGGAATCCATACCTATGTTCGTGAATTGGTTAGGGCTTTGTTTGCATTAGAAACACAGCATGATTTCTATATTGTTAAAAGACAATTAGATCCGGAAATAGACCCAGATAATCAAATTCTTATTGGAGATAAATATAAGCTAGGTAGATTTGATCCGGTGCGTAAATTTTTTAGCATTCCCAAATTGTTAAAAGAAAAAAAGATGGATTTGGTTTTTGAGCCTGCTCATTTTGGCCCGTTTAATCTGCCCGGGTTTATTAAGAGGGCCACAATGATTCATGATCTCACTCCAATCAGCCATCCTAAATTGCATCCATTTTTCAGTAGTTTATTACAGCGATTATTCTTAAAAAGAATTTTATCTAAGGCGGATTTGATCCTGGCTAATTCAAAAAACACAGCCAAAGATATTGGCATGTATATGCCTTCCGTTAAAAATAAAATTGAAACCATTCCATTAGGACTGGACCCAATCTTTAGACCTGAAGTAGAAAAATCGTATTTAAATCGACGTAATATTCATAGTCCTTATTTTTTGTTTGTGGGAACCCTCGAACCGCGAAAAAACATAAATACTTTGTTGCGGGCATTTACTCTATTCAAGCGATCAGTGAAAGATGATACTCGATTAATTATTGTCGGTCAAGTCGGTTGGAAGGCAAAACCGATACTTAGCAGAATTGAACAACATCCTTTTCGTGAGGCCATTTTGAAAACCGATTATATTGAAAAGAAATATTTGCCAGAATTATATACTAATAGCCTAGCTTTAATTTATCCTTCACTATATGAAGGATTTGGATTACCTGTCCTGGAAGCGTTGGCTTGCGGCACCAATGTTTTATGCGCTAATAATTCAAGCCAGCCTGAAGTAGGTGGTGAATTAGCCTATTACTTTGATACATTGGACCCAAACGAACTTTTCGAATTAATGGCTGAGGTGGCTTTGCAAAATGAAGAAGTAATCAGAAGACGAAAAGATGCTCCGGGATATACTTCTAAATTTTCCTGGGCCAATTATGCCAAACGGTTTGTCGAACTTATGCAAGGAATATAGGAAGGAACAATGCTTTTGGACGGTTGAAGTTTTTCTATATTCAAACAATCTTATAATTCCGATAACTAAAATCTAATCCTAAATATTTTTTGAATATACGCTTAATTTTATCCTTAATTGATAAACGGTTGCGGTATATACGCTCGTCGAAATTCCAATTCATAGCCTTTGCCCGATCCTGCATCACTTGAGGATGTGTTCCTGTATAGGGAACTACACAAAAGTTTTTATAAGCATAATTAAAATTTTCTTTTTCCTTGATGCTTTCATCAATTTTATTTTGACTATACCATAACTTATTAAAATCTAAATATTTGGTGCGCATTACTTTAGGTTCCCTTGCCCAACCATAATGGTACACAGTGGCATCAATAGACTTAACTTTCAACTTTTCGTTATCCCGGATGCGAAATCCCTGGGCGTCTCGATAAGAGTACACCTTGGGATTATATTTAAATGCACGGATTTCATTTGGATAAAAATTAGTTGAAATACCAACGGTATGGTAAGATCCATAAAAGTGTATATAATTAAATAGCAAGCCTTCCACTTGTTGGTCGTTACCATATTTTAACATAGATGACTGGATGATGTCATAATCCTCTTCGTGCAATACTTCATCGGCTTGAATGTAAATACACCAATCAGTTTGGTTATCTACCTGGGCTAGGGCTTTGTCGGTTTCTATGGCTAATATTTTGCCTCCTTGATTTACTGAAGTATCCCAAACGGAGGTATGTATTTTGATCTTTGGAGAATTTATAGATTTAATGAGCAATAGGGTCTCATCTTCTGAGTCCCCTATGGATACAATGACTTCGTCACATATGGGTAAGATTGATTCTATAGATTCCACCACTGGATAGCCAAATTTTATCGCATTTTTGACCAATGTAAACCCTGATACTTTCATCATTTATTTTTGAATGGATGAAGATACACACCTGCTGCTTGATTAAACCTGGTTTCTTACTAAATTTGAAATTACAGGATCTTTTATAATTTTCGATCTATTGTCATTTTAACAAATTAAGGCTTTCCTATTGATTACTTAGTAAACCTTGTTTTTATATTTGCAAAACTTATTGAGTGGTTAATTGGTTTATTAGAAGTGAAATGAGTAAATAGTAAATATGGGATTATTCAGTAGGACTAAGGATGAGTTACAATCAACATGGACCGAGCTTAATAAGTCGGATCAAATTGAACAACTGATAAAGCAGTCGTATGAAAGACCTCAGGTTATCTTTAAACATTCAATTTCTTGTGGTATTAGCGCCATGGCTAAACATAAATTAGAAATGAATTGGGAAAGAGATATTGATTCGGATTTTTATTACTTGGATCTCTTATCGTTTCGATCCGTGTCCAATGAAATCGCTTCAAGATTCAATGTAACGCATCAATCCCCTCAATTAATCATAATTAGAGATGGCAAAGCAATCGATAAAGTAAGCCATCACGCCATCCATTTTGATTGGATCAAAGAGCGCACTTCTACTTTATAGAAGCCTATTTTAAATTCATAAAAAATTAAATGTATGCGAGGTAAAGTTGCTTATATAACCGGAGGATCAAAGGGTATTGGTTTTGCTGTAGCCCAATCTTTATTAGCGCAAGGTTTAAGAGTGGCCATAAGTAGTCGATCCATTGAAGCAGCAGAGGAAGCCAAGGAAAGGTTAGGTGGAGGAGACAATATATTAGCACTGGAATCTGATGTTCGATCTTATAAGTCAGAACAAACAGCCATTGAACAAGTTAATCACACTTTTGGTCAATTAGATGTTCTGATTGCTAATGCGGGTGTTGGGCACTTTGCACCGATCAACGAACTTTCTGCAGACCAATGGAAAGAAGTGATTGATGTAAATCTTACGGGTGTTTTTCATAGTGTAAAAGCTAGCTTGAAGTCTTTAGAAGAAAGTAAAGGCTATATAATTACGATAGCGAGTTTAGCGGGAACCAATTTTTTTGCGGGTGGTGCTGCCTATAACGCTAGTAAATTTGGCTTGGTGGGATTTACTCAGGCTGTCATGCTTGACGTGCGACATCAGGGGATAAAAGTATCGACTATTATGCCAGGATCTGTATCTACAGAATTTAATCAACGGACACCAACCGATGCGGATGCTTGGAAAATCCAACCGGAAGATATTGGCCAGATTGTAGTGGATTTATTAAAAATGAATCCCCGCACCTTACCCAGTAAAGTGGAGGTTAGACCATCTCGTCCTCCAAAAAAGTAAGAATGCCGATTGTTCCAATTAAAATGAAATAATTCGTCATCTTGAATTTGATTCAGGATCCGTTATAAAAGTGCAATGAGTTATAACGCTCAACCGATTAAACTGGCCAAAGGACAATCAAATTAATAATCTCAATACCCAATACTAGGGCAAGGTTTAGCAGTTGATCTGTTTAGAGGTTTAGCCAATGTGATTGTCAAATTTGGTGATTATATTATTCCTGACTTTCTCCTTCACATGGTCTCAATACTCATTACTCAATACTAGTAAGGATTCATTCCATTTTTGAAATAAGAATTACGGTGCCGATCTTCCCGTAGGTGTGAAAAAGTGGAAGAGATACGATATTACTATTTTTAACCTGTTGCCACGATAAGGTAGTTTCACTAATGGCTATTTGTGGCAAGAGTGCCCCAATGGATCTGTTCAATTGTTTTCGATTCGTAGAATATACGACGGTTCCTTTTCGATTAACTACTAAAATGGCTACCACTGATTCTGATTCCGTGAGTAAGTCCAGTATAGCTTCATCATCTGCCGAATTATTTTTTATTAATATATTCTTACCAGCGATTGGTAATAATTTTAGAATGGATTTTGGAGCAAGAATGTTTTGCTCATAAAATGTATTAAAAATAGGGTTATTACTTCCTCTTAAACTTTCAGGCAATAGCAATTCCTCAAATAATCCACCTTCAGGTAAAACTGAGTTGTAGGTGCCATCATCTAAATCATCACCGTAATCTGACTTGATACGTTCGTAACTTGTATTTACACTGAATAAATCAATGTCTAAAGAATCATTTTTCGGTTGATCAGGATTATTCAATAGGATCGAATCCTTTTTATTCGTAGAATCTTTCCAATCAATTTTGATTGAATCATGGTTAACTGAATCCATCTTAACAGAATCAAGTGAAAGGTCAATAGAATCAGCATAAAGTGGATCATATTGGGTGAATATACTTTTTGAAGAAATATTACTAATTTGTCGGATACCCAAGTAACATAGAATACATATAATAATTACCAGCAGAATCCTGAATGGCATTGATTGATACCAAAGTGGATTTTGCTCGGAGTTACTTTCGGGATTTGGTGGTAATTTTTCTTCCATTGGATCTTTCTTATTTCAGACTAGAATTATGCGTTATTCTGAATTTCTCCATGATTATTAGTTCAGATCAACCATAGTCTCCTTTCTTAATCGTCTTTCCAATTAAGTGCATACGAAACAGAAATAAGTGATGTTTTGAAATTCTACTGTTATCATTGTGTAAAATTAAGCTAAAATATTCTCATGGTTAGAATCCTGAATGAAAAGACAAGAAGATTTCGTTTTATCTTTCATCGACATAAAATATTTAATAGGCAATTCTTCATTCAATGTAAAAATATTTAAATCGGCATAGGGGCCGGTTTCAATTATTTCATCAAGTTGACCGACCATTGCCTGTGTCTCCGTTATATGTAATCTCGCTAAGACGACAATATCGTTCAAAAAAGAAAGAGCCAGCTCTTGTTCTTTTGAATCGTTTATAACAGATATAAGTCTGATATCAGCGTTCCAGTTTTTCTTGAGTTTGTACGCGGTGAGAATAGCAAGATCAATATTGCCAGTGCCTTCCTCAATATTCCAATATCCACCCCGGTCATCGATCCAGATGTTGATCATCTGTCTTTGTCCCAACAATGCCTTAGGATGCGGGACGTAAAGAATAATGCCTAACTGTAGTTCTGATGCTTCTTTAATGATTAATGGAAATTCAGTAATGACCTGATCATTTTCCAGCATGGTCAGGAAAATAATGTTTGGTCTGAAAAATGCACTGCTCAGCGCCTGGTTTCCAAAGTTTACCCCTTCAGCATAGGTATCGGTTTTCATTAAGGAGGTTGAACTATAGACGCCAGCTCGCTTAAATGATTCGGCAATTTGGTTTAATCTTTCCTTCAGTTTTAATCCATCTGGTTTATTGCTTATACCCATTAAGGTTGCGGATCCTTTGGAGTAAGCAATATCTTTGATCAAACCGAAAGATCCTTGGACCGAAGAGGCATCCTCACAGGGCACTAAGAGATTAGGCTTCCAAGCCCTTTCCTGTTTATGAGAAAGGCTAGCGGTGTGTTTAGCAGCCCATTCGGAAAAGGAAGCAAACATCCCACTCCGTACATCTTCAAAAGGAGTTTCCAAATCACTTTTGTTAAGTATTCCAAAAACTATGACCATCATTGACCAGGATACCAAACTGATTGTTGGATTGATAATAAACATAGCAACCACGCTACTGATTAATCCAAGCCATGGGACTAACCAGCGCACTTTAAAAACAGGTCTAAAACTTATTAAACCAAGATTTTGTTCGATGATAACCACCACATTAAGCATGGCATAAGTAACCAAAAAAAACATGGTAACCAGAGGGGCTATTGCATTAAGATCTCTAACCAGCATGGATGTAAATATGAGAATACCAGTTACCATCATAGCGTTTCTGGGTTGACCCGTACTATTTTGAAAAGCCAACCATTCACCTTGAGGCAATACTCGATGCTTGCCCATGGCAAATAGAATCCTGGATGATCCGACTATTGAAGCTAAAGCAGAGGAAAAAGTAGCCCCTAAAACGCCAGCGATCATTGCAGGTGGCCAGAATGAACGTTTGATCATTATATTATAATCAGAAATCAGTTCTTGCTCAGTAGCTGATCGCGCTATCCAATAAGCAAGTACCATGTATATGATAAAACTCAATGCAATGGCCCACAACGTACCTTTGGGAATACTATGTTGTGGATTCTTTAATTCGCCTGACATATTTGCGCCGGCCATTATCCCGGTTGATGCTGGAAAAAAAACAGCAAAGACTATCCAAAAATCGGATCCTGAAAAATTGTTTTCCGGTGACCCACGAAAAGTTCCCCACCTGGCAGCTTCTTCCGTGGGAATTTGCATCGATCCATAATAGGAAGCAAACACGATGGTAATCAGGGATAACCCAATGATGGCCATAATGAAATACTGTGTTTTAATGGCTAAATCAGCACTTTTATAAGCAATGGCATAAAGCACAATGAACGTAATTATATCAATCAGGAAAGCACTATGGGAAGGGAATATAGATAACCACCCTTCTCGAAATCCAAAGATATACATGGTTACCGCCAAACCCTGCGAAAGATATCTTGGTATCCCTAAACTACCCCCTACTTCTAACCCCAGTGATTGTGATATGATCGCATAGGCTCCTCCTGCCCCGATTCTAATGTTCGTGGTAATGGAGGACATGGAGAGCGCTGTAGTTGTGGTAATTAAGAAGGAAACAATGATGATTAACCAGGCACCTAACAATCCGGCGTTACCCACTACCCAACCAAGGCGGAGGTACAAGATAACCCCTAAAATGGTAAGTAAGG
>JAHEJC010000027.1:0-13067 GCA_024639065.1 Lewinellaceae bacterium
TACTTCTGGAAACATATTACTACTGTCTTTTCTCCCAGTGCAGATATCCAAATCGAAGAAGGAGGGGCTTATATATTTTATAACAACCAATGGAATTTACGAGTGCGTTACACCGGAGAGGAAATTTCAAAATTATTTAATATTCCCAAATCTTATATGAAAGCTGGGGAGCCTTACTCGTTTGTGCAAAATTGGAGGAGAGATTCGCGGTTGAGAGGTGGATGGGCTTTATGGTATATAATCGGAAAGACTAAAGATGGAAGTCTTGTTGCCGGTCTAGGAATATTAGATACGGTTGGTCAATTATACTAAAACTGTCAAAATAAATAATATGAATAATTGTATTTTAATAATCTTGTTTGTGATCCTCTGTAATTGTTCTGAAGCACAACAATTCAATTTGGATATTAACCAATCGAAGTTGAACTGGACAGGCAAAGCCGCATTTAATGCTTATTCATTATCAGGGATACTGTTGCCTGAATCTGGAAGTATTTATATAAAAGATAATATAATTCAGACAGCGATATTATTGGTGGATATGACCTCATTAGATACTGAAAATAATGATTTGAAAAACCATTTGAGATCGAAGGACTTTTTCGAGGTGAAGAAGTTCACTCAATCTAATTTTAAGCTAAAAGAGCCTTTCAATATCCAAAATCATTCAGTAGTCAAAGGAACAATGAAAATCAAGGAAAAATCTGTGAATATCGAACTGCCCTTGATTTTTGAGAAGGATGAACAATTGATTACCATAAAAGGCACGATGGTAATTGATCGAACCCAATTTGGGATTAAATACAATTCACCAAGTTTCTTTAAGCAACTCAAAGACCAAGCCATTGCTGACGATTTTATATTAGATTTTGAATTAGTTTTTATTCAGGCAAATCTCCATTAATTAAAATCAATGATTAGAGTATCTAATAGATGATCTTCAAGAAATCTTTTAACCTGGACGGTTCCAGCCAACGAGTAACGATTACCAGATCTTGTTGCTCATCCACTATGATAAAGTTACCGCCAAATCCCGATGCGTAATAGATATGATCTGGAATACCTTCCATGTACCGGCCTCCTTTATTGAGCCACCACATGTAGCCATAGCTGGCATTTGCCGGAGAAGATTGTTGGACTGCTTTTACCCAATCTGAACTGATCAATTGCTTGCCAGCCCAGTTACCTTTTCTACAAAATAATAAACCAAAGCGGGCATGATCCAGGGTACTAATAAATACTCCTCCACCAGAATGACCTCCGCCGCTAACTGTTTGCATCTGAACACCATCCACTAGGGTGAAAGAATGATCGTATCCAAACCATCTCCAAGTATTCGATGCCCCAATCGGATCCATTATTTTTTCTTTTAAGACTTGAGGTAATGGTTTTCTCCAAACTTGTAAAAGAGAATAGGCTAATACATTGACCCGCACATCATTATATTCGTAGTGGGTGCCGGGCTCTTTTAATACCCGGTATTTCCAGTCATCAACACCTCCTTCGTTTGGTGGGCGGTCCGCCCAATCTTTGATCCCAAACAATTCTCCTGACCAATCTGATGACTGGGTAAGTAAATGATCCCAAGAGATTTTTGAATTATGATCGCCTGCAAACGTGCCGTCCCATACATAATCAGCCACTAGGTCATTTACATCCATAATCAACCCATGATCAACTGCCAGACCAGCAGTTGTAGATAAATAGCTCTTGGTCACGCTAAACGTCATATCAACCCGGTTGATATCGCCCCATTGACCTACTATATATCCATTTTTAATAATTAGTCCTGCAGGGCCGCCCCTTTTTTTAGTCGGTCCTAATATTTTATGATAAGGTTCACGTCGAAATCCCTCCAGGATGGCAACTCGGAGATCCTTAGAACCGGAGTATTCATTTTCTTGAGCAAATAGGATAGCCGATTGAATGGACGTTTCCTTAAGTCCTACTTCTGCCGCTGGCTTCGAAATCCAATGGGCGCCCGGAAAATAGGTTTGAGCAAATGTCAAATGGCCCGAAATAATAAATATAATTCCCAGGTAAAGGCACAGTACCGCGGTTTTTATTCTATTCATAATTTGATAGGTCTACTTGAAAATGAATATAACAAATTAAGCCCAAAGCAGAAGGGCTGAAAGGATATAGAATTTAACCGATTTACTACGATATGAACTGAATCGAAATTTAGAAGTAAGATTTAATCCGATACTTGCAGATCAAGTCGTACTTTTTCAAAAAACCAATTTATCTAGGATTGAAATTTTTTCCAGGCACCTAGAATCGCACCAGAAACGGTAATGGCTACAACGCTGTAACCACCAGTAATCCAGGCAAGTCCATATGGAGCTCCAGCAAACATATCACTGGTCATGTCGCTCAATAAGATAAAGCAGAACGAAATAAGGAATCCAATCATCCCACCATTCAGTGCCGAACGTACATTAAGCTTGGTAAATAACCAAGCCAATAGATATAATGGTGCAATAGTTGCTATAATATTGGTAATCCATATTCCAGCTCCAGGGACTTCCATATTTTCTGGGTCTATGCCAACCATTTCCATCCACGGTTCGCCAAATAAAGGTCCATACCAGGCAAATCCAAGACCTGTAAGTAGAACAAAACAGACTAGTACTGCTAGGTGATTAATTTTCAATTCTTGCATCAGGAAAGTTTTTCGTTATTGTCAATACTAAGTTATCGTACTGAAATTAACTAATATTTCCTTTACTTCAAAAAATAGGGAATCGACGAGAAGTATTATGGCTACGGTTTTTGTACGTTACCCAAAGCGATCATGTTAGCAAAAATTCGATAGGCCCCTGCTACGCCTGCGGGCATTTCGCGGAACCAGGACATTCCACTATATACAAAATATCCCGCTCCATACTCAGCAATGAGTAGGCCTCCTTTTTTGCTACTCTCGCCTGGATCATTGCAGGCCAGAATTGGTACAAAATGCTCATCCCATTCATTTGGAAAATAGAGTCCCCGCTCCTGGACCCAACCGTCAAAATCTGCTTCAGTGATTTTGTTCGGATAGTTCATTACCGGATGATCAGCAGCTAAAATCTGCACTGGTGCTTCTTCCACCGTAACCCGATCACTGGATAATTTAAGCGGATAGGGCGCTACTTCATCAACCTTCACACCCCGACTCGTGTTATATTGCACGATAACAGTTCCTCCTTGACGAGTATATTCAAAGAGATCATCCATGTAAAAATTAAGGCGGTCCAATGTATTATAGGCTCGAATCCCTAGAATCACTGCATCATATTGTTTTAAGGAATTCAGATCCCATGCGGACTCCTCTAATACCGATACATTATAACCAACTTGGCGTAAATGTTTTGGAATATCATCACCCGCACCAACGATATAACCGATTTGATTTCCAACCTTCTTTAAATCAATGTTTACCCATTTTGCAGCAGATTCCTGCATAACGGTTTGAGTAGGTATATGATCATATTCAATTTGAGTCCAACTCTTGTTATAAATATGGTCGCCAACTACAAGATTAGCAGTAACTATACCTTCAGAAGTTTCATTTGGTGGAATTACCTCAAAACCATAGTCTTTTTCTTCGCTAGCTTTTTCAATAGATATATTGTAGTAGGAAGGAGTAATAGACCAGCCATCAGGAATGTATAGCGACAATTTGCCCTGAAGACCAGCAGTCCCAGATTTAACGGTAACTTCTATTGTTTTTTCCTGTCCGGCATTGAAAATAGAAATGGCTTCTTTCATATTAATATAGGCAGGAGCTATGACTTGGAGGGGTTCATAGATTTCTCCCCGCACGGGGTCGCTTCTTTTATGAACAATATCCTTGATGAATGAAATCGATTCTCCATCTATTTCCATATGGAAGTAAACTTTGAGGGGTCGATCTGTTTCGGGTTTTCCAATTAATGTTTGTTCATTAACTGTAAATCTACCTAGCTTAGGTTTCTCATTGAGCCAGTAAGGATTCGTTTCATTAATATGCTCATCAATAAGGGCACTAATATTCCATTGGAACCCTTTATTATTGGTTAGTTCCAAATTGAGCATTGTATCCAGATCAGATCCAACTGTGTTAATTTGTTTCAATACAACAGGATAATCGCTTCGGTTTATGGCTTCTAAATGTATATTATGAGTGGTCCCAGGTAGTACCGCCTTATCACTCGAATAGCCTTCCACAAAAAGTCCCAGAGCAGATTCTATGATCTGTTCAACTTCTTTGGATTTCCGCAAGACCCAATATGACGGAGGTAAAGCTTCAATCGCCTTTTTAATTTTGAGCAATTGGGGAATCACTTTGGAAGGATTAGTGTAATCAAAAGTTCTTTCCAGATCAGAAACCATCTTTCCGATCGCCTCACCTCCAGGTACCCTGGACCAAGTGGTGTTGATCCCTTCCATAAAATCTCCGACTGGTTTACTTCCTTTGAGGAATTCCATATATTCTATTTCCGAACCACGTGTACCCACTCTACCAAATCCCTGACATTTATGCATGCTCCTGCTTGCGGCAGAGATTTCGTTATTCGATTTTCCTTTAATTGGATAATAGACGCCTATATCCACATTGTACATATTGGTTTTATCTGCCTTATCGAAAGCCTCCCGACTGCCATAAAACCACCAAGACGTATTCAGAAAAATTCGCTGTGCTTTCCAGGGATCTACATAATTCAGTTGCTCTGGAAAAACGCTGGGATCACCTATTTTGTCAAAAGCTTCTACCGATAAAATTGCCGATGCGGTATGATGTCCATGGTTGGGCCTACCTGGTCGATGGTCAAATCTGTTAATAAGTACATCGGGTTTCCATAATCGCAAGGCCCATATTACATCTTTAAGAATTTCTTCCTTATCCCAAATCTTGAAGGTTTCCTGCGGGTTTTTAGAGTAGCCAAAATCATTGGCTCTGGAAAACCATTGCTTGCCTCCATCTATACGCCGAGCAGCAAGTAGTTCCTGGGTTCTAATCAATCCTAATTGCTCTCTTATCTCGGGACCAATTAAGTTTTGGCCACCATCTCCTCTGGTCATGGATAAATAGATCACATCGTATTTTCGCTCATTAGCCAAATAACTGATCAAACTAGTATTTTCGTCATCTGGATGAGCAGCAACATATACCACGGTTCCCAAGATGCCCAATTTTTGGATTTGCTCGTGGATGTCTCCTGAAGAGTATATTTTTGGACTTTGGCTTATTGCCGCTCCAAGGATCAGAATCAATAAGACAAAGCTTAATACGATTTTTTTAAAATTCATGACTAGCTCTTTTTGGCTACGTGAAAATAATATCTTCTTTGGATTTACGAATAAGTTGGTAAACAATTAGTGAATGAGCATGAATTCCAGGTTGATAGAAATTAAAAGTTGGTAAACACGAATTCATCGATAGATGAGTAATTTTATTAAAGATCAATGCGATAAACTTTAAACTATAAGTTTTTGTACTCATTACTCACTACTCACTACTACTTTAAAGCATAAGTAGTTCCATCAGCTTTCAAAACATTCATTTGATTTTTTTCAATTACCAGTACAGCTTGATGAGTTGGCCCCTTGGCATGCGGTACATCAAGGGCGATAATTTTACCATCATATAAAGTGGATATTTTTTCTACCGGGGTATGTCCAACGACTAAATAGGATGCGTTAAATACTTTTAACACATCTATTAATTGTTGTTTAGTATGTGCATTTTGAAAATGGCCTCGATACCATAAGGGACCGTAATCTCTTAATAGGAATTCTCCATTGAAAACATTGGGTACTTCATTATCCGGTTTGTCGATGAGCTCTCTCAATGATTCGTTTATTAGTGATATTGGCATTTGTGCGATAGTGAAATCAGGTGAAAGGCCTCCATGACAAAACACATAACCACCGATTTTAACCATGCTATTTTTAGTCCTCAACCAGGCACCCAAAACAGACTGAGGTCCATAAAAATCTTGATAGGATTTACCAACAAATTGAGCGTTGATTAAATATTTTTTCGGCACATAACGCCAATCACCCCTCAAATTCATCATTTCATGATTGCCCAATAAAAAATGTAAAACGCCTCCCACTTCAGCCGCCTCTTGCTCCAATTTATAAATTAGCCAGAGCGTCTCCGTAACCATTTCTCCACGATCAAAAAAATCGCCTACTAAGACTAAATGTCCTTTACCAAAAATCCAGTTTAAGGATTCATCGATAACACCGGATACTTTTAGCAAACTAATAAATGCTTCGAATTTACCCTCTATATCAGACAAGGCAACCAGTTTCTTGGGTAAATTATATGTTGACTTTACTTTAATTTTTTCTCTATGCAATTGAAAAGAGAAGAGCTTCTCACCTTCTCTATCAAAGCAGGATAAAGGCATATTATTAATGACTTTTTTATCAATGGTTTGACTATCAATTAAAATTCCCTGATCATTTCTTTGAAACTGAATCATTTCAAACTGATCACCTTGGTCCAATAAATAAGGGCCATCAACGTCTGCGTAATGATCCATTTTTATATTAAGTACTTTTTGAAGAAATTCGATGTGATTAAAAGCGTGCGCGATATTAAAAGCAGTATATCCATACTTATCTTTATAATCTTCGTCAGCTTGGTTGGCCAATAAAAATTTCGCTATTTCAATTTTATCGTATAAAGCAGCATAATATAGTGCAGAATGGCCTCCTTCACAAACTTTATTCAAATCAGCCCCTTTTTCAACAGCTTCTTCTAATAGTTCATAGTTTCCAACCGCGGTAAGAGCTGTTACCAGGTTATACCCCTCTTCACAATAATCAAAACCTTTGGTTTCAATAAATTTGTTCATTAGCTCTATATCCTTTGAATGAGCCACTTCTTGTAATTGTTGACTAAACAAAGGATAGGTAATCAGTAGGATAAAAGTTTGGATTATTAGGTTCTTCATATTATAGATTATACGTGGTCTACCAACAAAAATTTTGCAAACTAAGTTTTTATCATAAGTTCATTTGGCCCTTTTCGGCGATAATTTAGGGAAAAATTAACATAGCTACTACTTATATTCTAAATCAATTTTTCCTCGAAGTTTTTTAAGATCACTTCTTTTTGATTTCTCTTTTAATCGTTTTTCTTTAGCTACCTTAGAAGGTTTGGTTGATTTTCTTACTACGGATGGCAACAGCATCTCTGTAATCAACTGCCGTAACTTGATCACTGCTTCCGCTCGATTTCTTAATTGACTTCGGTATCGTTTTGCTTTAATCATAATATTACCTTCTGCTGTTATTCGATTACCACCATCGCTTAGTATCACTAATTTTTCATCTTCAGTCAGGCTTGAATTTATTACTGAGTAAATCAATTGGATGGCTGTTGCAACTTTATTGACATGTTGGCCACCTGGACCAGAAGATCGGATTGCTCTGATTTTATAATCTTTTTCAGGAATTTCTTTGAGTTCATCCCGCATGACTAGCCAAATTTTTTGATCAAGTTTTTGATTTTCTTTTGGTACACTTCAGACTTGGTGTAATAGGCATGCCTTTCAGTAGGTAGGTAGTTCGTGCCACCAGAAAAGTCAGGGAAGTCTTTTCGCTTTAAAGCGTGAAATCGATCCCAGTTGTCCTGCTCTCCTGAAAGATTCCGGGCGATTAAGCCACTTATCAAATCAGCCTGCAAGCAAGCCAAAGGGAACAAGCCTCCATCTGCTTCCATGTAACCAACCAGAAATATTTCATCTTCTGTTTTTGAAAAAATATTATAATACAAATCAGGTAAACCATTGACCTGAGGTAATAGGTCGGTTTTGATAAAAGGAAACAGCTGCTTATACCCGGTTGCATAAATAATCAAATCTACAGATTCGATGGTTCCATTTTTAAATTTGACGCTGTTACTTCGCAATACCTCGATATCAGGCTTCGGTGTCAAATCACCATGGCCTAAATAATTCAAAACCTGTGTATTCATAATAGGGTGTGATTCAAATATTTTATGATCTGGTTTGGGTAAGCCAAATTTTGTAACATCGCCAACCAATATCTTATTTAGTAAAAATTGAAATACCGCTTGTTCAAGCCTGGTGGGTAAAGTTGGGCCTTTGTTAGCAAAGACATCACTGGGAATGCCAAATACGTATTTGGGGATAAAATAGTATCCTCGGCGCTGGCTCAAAAAAGCACGCTTAGCAAACTTGGCCGCATCACAGGCAATATCACATCCAGAATTACCTGCACCTACAATCAATACGTTCTTTCCTATTAATTGACTTGGTTCCTTATAGTGAAATGAATGCATCTGTTCTCCTTCGAAAGGTCCTTGATAATCGGGTTCGTTTGGATACCAGTTTCTACCATTTGCAATAATCACTCCTCGATAAATCTGAAGTCTATCTCCATTAAATTCAACTTCTATTTGCTGATTTTTATTCTTATGAATGGAGGTAACTTCTTGATTAAATTTTACCTGATCAGTAATCTGATTTTTGGTTGCATAGTCCTGAATGTATTGGAGGATCTTTTGGTGATTGGGGTAATCAGGGTAATCATTGGGCATAGGATAATCCAGAAATCCGGATTGAGTTTTTGAAGATATAAAATGGGCTGTTGAGTAGACAGCGGATTGCCTGGAAATGTCCCACATGCCTCCCACTGTATTTCCTTTGTCTACTATATCAAATTTAATTCCTTTCTTTTTGAATCGAACAGCCGTAATGATTCCACTTGGACCGGCACCAATGATCAAATATTTATTATCCTGCCTCAATATTAAATGCTGGTTGTATTAAAAAACCTTAAATTAAGGTTATTTTATTAAAAGCAGGAGACAGAGGAGGTTTTGAACGGTGCATGCTGGATGAGATTGGAAAGTCCTATTTAAAAATGTAGTCAGCAGGCTAAGCGGAAGAAAACAATAATGTTTTCGAGTCGCCAAAACCAAAACTTTAAACTCCTTAATTACTTTACTGAAAATTATCTACCCAGTTATAATAAAAATGGCGAACTCAACCCAATCTTACCGTCCACGCCTCCATCCATCATATTTTTAAAACCCAATATAGCAAGTAAACTGGTAATAATAATAAGATTGTTGGTTTCATAACTTATTAATTTTGAAACACATAATTCCTAGTTGTATCAAGAGTCCCTGTTATTCCTGCATCTATCCGAACACTATGCCCGTATGTGGCATTATACGCCCTATTTGTGTAATTGTATTTGAAGATCAAATCCTTGATTTCAGCTAAAGGGTTTTGTTCATTTCGTATCCACATATCATAAACTTCAGGGGTACTAGGTGGATTTTCCCAAGGATCTAAATCAGCATTAACGGGCCCTTTCTCAAATGTATTATATTGAATATTGAAAGTTGCTTGACCATCTGGCACACCAGTATGAACGTCTACAAAAATCCTACCTCCATAGCCGAATTGGCCCCAAATGCTTGTATCTACTCGTGTATTCTTATAAATGTGACACCCGTGTAATTTATATCCTTTCCAATCAGTGTGATTTGTTAATGCAACGGCATGCCAATCAAATTCAAATTTCGATTGGAAAACATCAAAGTAGGTATCTGCCTGAGCGCCTAATATCTGATACACCCAAATGTTATGATAATATGAAAATGAATCAACAAGAACCGAACCATCGCTCTGTATGTCAACACCCCCTCTATCAAAATATGCTATTTCGCAATTATTGATCCATAATGTATCACCTCGTGCATTTATAGCTCTCTGTCCTTGTGCTGTCCCTGTCACCGTTGTGTCTTGTCCTGCTATCTTGATACCGTAAAGCTTGCCCCCGTCACCAGTCCAGTTAAACAAAGCTTTTGTATTAATATTCGTCTCGTTAGGTATATTATTGGATGTCCAATACAACTCACTTTCAAGTGAACTGCTTGGATCTCCATGAACACCAACTAAGGTTACATTATCCACAGGCCTAATATTGTTCGACCCATCCATGTTAATTCTACCCTTGATAAAGTACGTTCCCGCTGTAGCAACAGCTGTAATTAACCCTGATTCTGTAGTGATTGTGTCACCACTCGCAACAGCAGGTAATGTTCTATTAGCATACCATGTTGAACCGCCGCCCGTTGTTATTCCAGTAATACATTCGTAATACTCATGACCAATACTATCACATGCTGCGCTGAGCCCGCCGCAACCATCTGCCGTTACTGCTTCAAAATCACCCCCAAGTTGGACTTCAAAATTCGGTTCCAAAAAAATCTCTTTTGCAGCATCAAACATTACTGAATTTCCTTGAGGCACCGATCCAGCTGAAGTAATGGATTCATTGGCCTCATAAACATCTGACGGAATGGGTACATAGGACACTTCCAAATTGTTTTCACAACTATCTATTCCATTTTGAGCAGAAACGATTTGAACAGTGAACAAGACGCAGCAGGCCAACCTGAGGACAGGCGTAAAAAATTTATCCATAATGTTTTAAAGTTTATAAAAAAGCGTCTTGGTTGTAAGCGGCTAATGTGGACGGAAAGAAGAAATTTGCCAATTAATTCATACTCAGACCCACTTTAAAAAAACTAATACGTTTTAGTCTATCTATTTATTGTAAAAAACAGTAATAAATTTTAGAACATCTACCTACATGACGGCTGAACCCTTTACAATCACAAGGTTTGTAGAAAAAAATAATTTGACGCATCAGTTCGATTACCGACAAGCGTATGGATCGATTTTAGAACAATGGATTTGCATCGATAAGCGTAAAGTGGAGGCTTCTATGGGTAAACCTTAAAAATCCATACCATTAATTAATCAAGCTGCATGCGGTCAGATTTCATCGGTCGCCGGAAGAAAATTAAACGTCGACTTCTTAGCCAAAGCCCCAACCCCAACCCAACATATGACAAACTAAAGGTTGCATCGAAAAATTGAAGAAACAATCGTGTTACTATAGAATTGCTAGACTTCCAAGGCAAAGTTATCAAGAAACTTTATGCTGGTGGCATTCATCAACAGAAATTTTCCAGCGCATATGATCTGTATTATCTGCCGGCTGGACCGTACCTGGTAAGTCTGCGGAGCGGAGTAACAGTTCAAACGAAGATATTGGAGAAGCCATAGATTGTAATGCCTGGTCAGGAGGTACGTAAATGCAAAGACTACATAAAGTTCTATCTACCCAGGCGATGTGCAAATTTTACTAAAAATACGTTTTCCGCAGGTACCTGGAAGAGGTCATCAATATTTCGATTAAAATCAAAGGTACCTTCATTAATATAGTCAGAACGACTTTGCGACCAAACCAAAAATACAGTTGAGCCGGGCTGATATTCCCATCGAACTACTAAATTGGAAAGGAATTCTTTGATATTGAAGTCTGGATTATCGAACGAATAGGATTGCCTTAAACCAGCGTTTTCGGTTATTTGATAGGCATCTTCAGAAAGATGTATTTCATTATCATCAAATAATCTAAATCGATCATGATATATGGCAGCTCTTGAATCAGTAATTTGTTTAAAATTGTGATAAGATCCTGCTGCAATAAATGGTTGGCCCCAGAACTGAATAGTTAGATCAGGTGTAATGTTATAGTTAAGTCGCAAAGAGAAGCTTAAAACGCTTTGATCAATAGATCCAAATAGATATTGAGTATTAGATTCACTTTCTATTTGGGTCACATATTGTAACTCACTATTATTCTTCAGGTAATTCGTGCTCAAAGAAGCTCGAAGCGATTTAGTCGGTTGATAAGTTAACCGTATATCGTACGAATCTCTTTCCCGGTAGGTATCTTCTCCAGACCGGGATCGAGATAATGAAAATCGGGCACTGACTTTTTTCTGATCACCGGTGGATATCCACGCATTTTGGTGACGCACACCTGGAATTAATAATGCAGGTCCTCCTCTTAAAGCAGTGGTATAAATCTGTTCGCCATTAAGATTATAACTGGCGCCAATAAACCATTGGTTTTTCAATTTAGCATGCGCATTGATATTACCACCAGGTCCTAGATTCTCTCCTCCAAAACTCCAGGCGTGCCACTGGTTAAAATTTAAACCAATTCGCCTGAAAATGGAGAATGGTTCATTGATCCGGTAACCTACCCAGACTACTTCAAAAATCACATCACTTTCCGGCATAAACCCAATATCATTTAATTCAATCCCAGGTGATTTCCAAGCCAAGGCAGTCATAAAATTTAAATTGCCGCTGAGTTTAGCGAAAATCGCTTTTCCCCCAAATCCGGTTAATTCTGTTCTGGCTAGATCTAGACTTTTGTGATTTTGATCGGGTCTTTGATAATTCCTGACAAAGGATCGCTGGGTTCTTTCAATAGCTTCTGGTGTTCCCGCGACTCTGCTGAAATAATTGGTAAAGGTGATCTGATAAGTTCTTTCTTTCCATTTATGGTTAAAATCAATACCCCCGGTTAAAGCAGATTTATGCAAAAATTCCAGGTTCGGATGATTAATATCACGATTTACTGAAGATACGATACCTCCAATGGTCGTATTTCCCTCATTAAAATCTTTTTGTACTCTTCCGACGGTGTAATTGGTCAATGGTTCAATTGGTGTTTCGCGCTCCTTGCCATCACTGCTTTGTATTTTAGCTTGTTCCTCGGCGGTAACCGATTCCAATACACCAATTGACCACCCGTTTTGAGTTTTTCCAGTCAGTTTCGCGGCACCTATGATGGTTGAAATCTTATCGGCACTCATGTATTCATGGTCATTCAAGTCTGGGTAGTGTTGAGGTCCCCTACCTATACGACGAGAGTAAAAAAGATTTTCAGAACCTATGTCTCCGTCACCAAATAATAGTGGAAAATTTAAAATACTTTTACCTTCAACGAATAGAGGCCGTTGTTCCTGGAAGAAAAGCTCCTGCGTGCTGAGATTGACCTGAGAAGGATCAGCTTCTACCTGACCAAAGTCGGGATTGATACTAAAATCTAACGTAAAATTATTCGACAACCCAATCTTACCGTCCACACCTGCATCCATCATATTTTTAAACCCCTTATATTTGAAAGGATCACCCTCCACTTTTTCAAATCGATCCGTTCGTAATACTAAATAAGGAGAAATC
>JAHEJC010000027.1:13077-31604 GCA_024639065.1 Lewinellaceae bacterium
TCAATATTAAATGCTGGTTGTATTAAAAAACCTTAAATTAAGGTTATTTTATTAAAAGCAGGAGAAAGAGGAGGTTTTGAACGGTGCATGCTGGATGAGATTGGAAAGTCCTATTTAAAAATGTAGTCAGCAGGCTAAGCGGAAGAAAACAATAATGTTTTCGAGTCGCCAAAACCTAAACTTTAAACTCCTTAATTACTTTACTGAAAATTATCTACCCAGTTATAATAAAAATGGCGAACTCAACCCAATCTTACCGTCCACACCTGCATCCATCATATTTTTAAACCCCTTATATTTGAAAGGATCACCCTCCACTTTTTCAAATCGATCCGTTCGTAATACTAAATAAGGAGAAATCTCAAAGGATCTTTTAGCGTTTATTTCTTTTAATCCATCGAGGACTCCATATTGCGATACCCACCCATTTAGTGTGCGGGATGCAGCTTGCCAAAGATTCATTTCATCTTTGCGAAAAATGTTTCTAGCTACTTGTATCCCCCAGATTGGGTTACCTTCTTTTTTAAACCTAAGTTGGGTAAAGGGAATTTTCATTTCACAATACCAGCCTTCATGATCTTTCGAAGTCTTCACCCACCAAGTAGGATTCCACGAATCGTCTTCATTCTCACCATCATTACTGACGATGAAATCCATTTTAACTCCAGCAGCACTTACCACAAAGGAAAAAGCGGTTCTTTGATCATAATAACTATCAAATTGTAATCCTAGAAAATCACCGTCAATGTCGTCCCTGCGAGTAAGCCTTTGCACAATACTATCTGGTGCTGAATCAAATGCCTTGAAAGCTACGTAAATAAAATTATCATCATACCCTAGAGCAAAAGTAGTTTTTTGACTGGGTTGTTTTCCTTCTGATGGTTCGAATTGAGTAAAATTAGATTGCCAATCCAGTTGGTCCCAGATTCCTTCTTTAGGATTGCCATCTATTATCAGATTGGTAGCATCGATTCTGGCAGTTGTATACTGTCTTTTTTCCTGAGCGCTTAAAAAAGTACAACTAATTGCACTCACCAAAACAACGGTTAAGATTACTTTCATTTAAGTCATCAGTTATATTAGTGAGACGGTATTAATTTATAAAGGTTGCATTGGAATAGCTTTTTAGAATGATTCTGTATAAGGGATTATCTTTAAGTTCTCTTAGGCAGATTTTTGAAGGCCGCGGTTGGTGTTTTAACCATGACAATCATATTAATTAATCCTTACCTATGCTCAGACTCTCTGATTCCATGATTTATCGAATTCATGATTTGTCTCATCTATGATTTACCTGCTTGAAAGTTGCTTTCTGTTCACAATAAAAGTCAACGTCAAAAATCTAAATTCACACCTACTTCAATGTCTCCTTCAATTGCTAAGATTCTATTGAGGTAGTCCTAAAATAAAAAATCAGATAATTCATTAATCTTATTTCATACCTACGGTAAAAATCAACCGCTCTATTTCCATTTGTTTAATCTATGATAATCTGAACAATGAGTTGCTTTGATCAAGTACATGCAGGTCAAGTACATTTATTGATGGAATCTGAGTCTTTTGAGTTCAAGATTTTTGATTAATGTTTAGTTTATTATCAAATCAATCTCCCGGTACATCCAATGATAATCAGGCCTCATGTTCTTTCTCAAATGAAGCAGGTATTCACTACAACTAATCCTCTCAACCCCAAAACTTCTTAACTTCATACTACTTCTTTTACTATATTTACCATAGACAATTTATCAAATCAAATTTCCAATTTTATACAATGAAATATATACTAGCAATTGATCAGGGAACAACCAGTTCCCGGGCTATATTATTTAACAAGGATGGTAGTATTCTTCAAGTAGCACAACGAGAGTTTAAACAAATCTTTCCAAAACCGGGATGGGTAGAGCATAATGCAGAAGAAATATGGGAAAGTCAACTGGCAGTTATGAAAGAAGTCATGAGCCAGGCTAACTGTAGTTCACAAGATATTGCGGCTATTGGAATTACTAATCAACGTGAAACGACCGTGGTATGGGATCGAGCTACTGGAAAACCAATAGCTAATGCCATCGTATGGCAAGATAGACGTACTTCAGGTAAATGCGATGAGCTTAGAGCTGCCGGACATGTTGACACATTTAAGAAAAAGACCGGGCTGGTATTGGATGCTTATTTTTCTGGAACTAAAGTCCAATGGCTGCTGGATAATACACCTGGAGCGAGGGCTCGAGCGAATAATGGGGAGCTGGCTTTTGGTACAATTGATAGTTGGCTAATCTATAATCTCACTGGAGGAAAGACGCACGTTACAGATGTGACAAATGCCTCCAGAACCTTAATGTTGGATATTCATACAGGAGAATGGTCGGATGAATTGTTGAACCTATTGGATGTTCCTGTAGAAGTTTTACCCGCAGTGAAAAGCTCCAGTGAAATTTATGCATATACTCAAGAGGGTTTGTTTGATACTTCAATTCCAATTGCAGGGATAGCGGGTGATCAGCAAGCAGCCTTATTTGGGCAAATGTGTACAAAACCAGGAATGGCGAAAAATACCTATGGCACTGGATGTTTCATGCTTATGAACATTGGCACAACACCGGTAGCATCGGAGAATAATTTATTAACTACCATTGCCTGGAAAATTGGAGATAAAATTGAGTATGCCTTAGAGGGAAGTATTTTTATTGCCGGAGCGGTGGTTCAATGGTTGCGTGATGGTTTAGAGTTAATTGACTCTGCTAAAGAGATAGAAGGACTGGCAGCATCTGTGAATGATAACGGAGGTGTTTATTTAGTGCCTGCGTTTGCCGGATTAGGCGCACCTCATTGGGATCAGTATGCCCGGGGTATTATGGTGGGCCTTACGAGAGGTACTAAGAAAGCTCATATAGCCAGAGCAGCACTTGAAGGCATCGCTTATCAAGTTAATGATGTCCTGGATGCTATGAATGCGGATGCAGGATTGCCGCTGGCTGAGTTGAGAGTAGATGGAGGGGCTTCAGCCAATAATCTACTTATGCAGTTTCAAGCTGACATATTGGGCGTACCTGTAGTAAGGCCTAAGGTGTTGGAAACGACTGCACTAGGCGCCGCTTATTTAGCCGGATTGGCAGTAGGCTATTGGAAAAGTCTAGATGAAGTCTCCTCTCAATGGCAAGTAGATCGAAAATTTGGTCCGGGAATGCCTACTTCCGAATCTGAAAAGAAAGTCACGCTTTGGAAAAAAGCACTGTCCCGTTCCAAGGATTGGGAAGAGAGAAGCTAATGGGTGATTTGCGCTTGCTCACCGAACAGAATGTCCGATATAATGTGGGAAATAGGTTAGCATGAATCAGAACGAACTGGAAAATAGTCTAATAGTATTTGCACATGGGCAATAATGCTTCTAAAAGAAAAATGAACGAAATTATTGATGAGAATAATCAGTTTCTACCAATTTGTGTGGCGACTTGTCAAAAAACTAAGATGAAAACTATAAAATTGTAAATCGAAAATGTAAATCGAAAATCATGAGTCCATTTATAGCTGAAATTATAGGAACAGGAATATTAATAATTCTGGGTAATGGTGTTGTAGCCAATGTATTGTTGAAGGATACTAAGGGGCATGGTACCGGATTAATGGCCATTGCCTGGGCTTGGGGAGTAGCTGTTTTTGTGGCCGTTTTTATTGCAGGGACTTACTCTGGTGCACATATTAATCCAGCCGTAACAATAGGTCTTGCCGTTGCCGGAAAGTTTCCATGGGCAGATGTCCCGCTTTATATCATAGGACAGATGATCGGGGCCATAGTTGGGATGTTTTTGGTTGTTCTACATTATAAACAGCATTATGATATTACCGAAGATCATGATCTGAAACTAGCTACATTCTCCACAGCTCCTCAGATCAGATCTGCTATGCCTAATTTCTTTGCAGAATTACTTGGGACATTTGTTTTGGTATTTGGCGTATTATTTTTGGTGAGTGGAGATGGATTGGGATCATTGGATGCACTGCCGGTTGGTCTTCTGGTTTTTGGAATAGGTCTTTCACTGGGTGGCAATACCGGTTATGCTATTAATCCAGCAAGAGATTTGGGACCACGGATAGTGCATGCTCTTGTATCATTCCGAAGTGGAAAGAGAGATAATGATTGGGGATATGCCTGGGTACCGGTATTGGGCCCAATTGCTGGAGGAATTGTAGCGGCCGGTTTGTACTTGCTCTTGAATTAATAGATAAAGCTAAACGTAACTATGGGACATTCCCATGTACCTGGGAAGGTAGACTCCCAGATTTCAAGAACTTCTTTCACATTTTGTTGAACGTTTTTAGCTAGTTTAGTTCAATCAGTTCTATCAATTTAGCTAAATGGGTATAATTATATTAATATTTTTTGCATATAAACCGCTGTTTTATTCGAATATCTCAATTTGGGAACCCTAGACTTTTCCCTGAGTTTAAATTCCGGGCCTTGTTTTGAAAACAATACAGTGCCCAATATCTTTCATTGATGAAAACGCCATTAATTACTCCAACACACCCAGGAGTTAGCAGGATTATGGACATTTTAACCGCAATTAAGGTAATGTATCCATGAAATAAATCAACATTGAAATTGTAAGTAATTTGAATACAATACCGTACAGCAGTAAAAAATTTCAAAAAAATCTTCAAATTCTATTGACTTAATTTTATAAGGTAATAAAATCGATAGTAAGGATTTACGATTTAGTATAACTTGCTGCTTAACTAGTCTTATCTTATTATATATACGCAGATTACGTATTATTATTTTATGTATATAATGTTAATTACAAATTAGCATTTCGTTTTTTTGACTGGTTTATTTAATCATAAATAGGGGTGGATGATCATGGGTTCTCAAATTATTGTTTAATGTTTTGAATAAAAGATTAAACAATAATTGTATATTGGTGTTTCTTTGATCATACAAACCAAACCATTATGGAAAAACGAAACGACTTACCAGCTGCTGGAATTGATGACCTAAGTATTTACGTTCCATCGCTTTATTTGGACATAGAAGATCTTGCCAATGCCCGAAATGTAGAACCTGCAAAGCTCAAACGAGGTTTAGGTTTGGATAAAATGGCTGTACCAGATGCCTCTGAGGATGTTATTACTATGGCCTCGGAAGCAATCATCGATTTAGTGAATAAAAATAATCTTCAACCTGAAGACATTGGTAGAATTTATGTTGGTACGGAAAGTATGGTTGATGGGTCGAAACCGATCGCTTCCTATTTAGTCGGAATTCTTCGCAAATATTTTGATCAACGAAACATTGATTCATCACCGCTGACTCATTGTGATGTAGTGGATATGGTTTTTGCCTGCATAGGTGCTGTTGATGCCATGCACAATTCGCTTGATTATATACGCATAAATCCAAAACACAAAGTGATTATCGTTTCTACTGACTGGGCCAAATATGATTTAAACTCCCCAGGGGAAAGTACGCAAGGGGCTGGTGCATTTGCTATTTTATTAAGTGCCCAACCTAAACTTTTAAAAATTGACACCACATGGGGAGTTGCCACTCAATGTGAACATGATTTTTACAAACCCCTTAGAAGGATGGTTCGATTTGATGACCTCGTGGTTTCAAATGGTATTGATGCTTCAAAATTGGGCCGGGAAGTTTATTCAGTGCATAAGGATACGCCAGTCTATGATGGTCAATTTTCAAATGAATGTTATACCTCAAGGATTGCTGAAGCGCTAGATCATTTTCATTTAAAATCGGATAATAACCAGTATCCGCTGGAGCGATGGAATAAGCTTGTGTTTCATCTCCCTTATGCATATCACGCTAGGAGGGTTTTCACTACATTATTTGTTGATTACTTGAAATATACCGGTAGATGGGAATCATTTCTGAACGATCACCCCGATTTGAAAGAATTAGAATCTACTAAAATGATGCTTAGAGCCATTGCGAAAACACCGGTTTACAAATCTTTTGTTCAAAACAAAATCGAACCTGGTGAAAGAGCTTCTTCGCTGGTGGGGAATTTGTATACAGGATCTATATTTCTGAGTTTAATAAGTTGTCTTGCTTCCCTGGCTCCAGAAGAATTGGCCAATCAAAAAATAGGATTTTTTGCTTATGGGAGTGGATCGAAATCAAAGGTCTTTGAAGGTGAATTGGTTCCAGGCTACAGTAAATTTATCCAACGAATAAAGTTATTTGATCGTTTGGAAGATCGGATTAGGATTAATATTGATCAATACGAATATTTGCATAAAGAGAAATTATTGATCAATCTTGATTCAGTTAATCGTAAAGTCCTACAAGATAGTAGCGGTTGGATGGAAACTAATAAATACGCCCGCAATTATTCAGTAAAAATTTAATCACTTCACAGATTATTTCCCATGCAGAAGCTTAGTGTAAAAGAGGATTGGCTAACGCCATTGGTTAGGATAGCTGATTTTGACACGGTGGACGAGGCACCAGAACTTAACAGTTTTTCCTTATTTCGAGATATTAGATCGTGCCAGGAATATTGTAATCGGATTACTGCTTTTCATAGTAAGTCATTTTATATGGCTTCCGGTTTGTTGCCAAAAGAAAAGCGTCAAGCAATTCGTAATTTATATGCATTTTGCAGAACCACGGATGACATAGTTGATGAAGCCAATGATGTAGAAAATTCGCATTTAGAAAGGTGGCGCAATGATACGACTCGAGATAACATCCGTTTCAATGATCCCGTAGTCATAGCTTGGGCTCAAACCAGGAGACAGTTTAAAATTCCCAATCTGTATGCTCGACAACTAATTGATGGCGTAGAGATGGATCTTTACAAAAAACGCTATCAAAATTTTGAGGAGCTTACTGAATATTGTTACAGGGTGGCTTCTACAGTAGGATTGATGAGTATGCACATTACTGGTTTTGAGTCAGCTCGAGCCATTCCGTACGCGATCAAATTGGGTGTGGCTCTTCAACTAACCAATATTTTAAGGGATATTAATGAGGATTGGACTAATGGCAGACTGTATTTGCCCCAAGATGAATTAGATTTTTTTGGGATAACGGCTGATCATTTTAATCATAAAATAAATGATGGTGCTTGGAAACAATTCATGCGTTTTCAAATTACAAGAACTCAAAAGTTATATAAAGAAGCCTGGCCGGGAATTCAACTTTTACACCCTGATGGTCGATTGGCTATAGCCGCAGCAGCTACTTTTTATCGTGGCATTTTAAATAAAATTATTTCGCTGGATTATGATGTCTTCTCTCATCGAGCGAGCATTTCCAAATGGGGAAAAGTCAAGCGAATCCCAGATTTATTAATGAAGTACAAATTTTCCAATTCTCTTAATTCAATATTAACATGACAAAAAAGAAGATTACTGTAATTGGCGCTGGATTTGGTGGATTATCCGCGGCTATTCGTTTGCTTGCTCAAGGACATGATGTAACGCTTATTGATAAAAGGGATAAACCTGGTGGGCGAGGATATCAATATGAGATAGATGGTTTTAAGTTTGATGGGGGTCCTACTGTAATCACGGCACCTTATATGTTTGATGAATTGTTTGAACTTGCCGGAAAAAGAAAAGAAGATTATTTCGATCTTATTGAGTTAAATCCTTTTTACCGAATTTTCAATGAAAAAGGGGAGTACTTCAATTACTTGAGAGACCCTAATCAAGCTGCTCAGGAGGTAGCTAAATTTAGTCCCTCTGATGTGGTGGGTTATCGCAAGTTTGTAGATAGCACGGTTGAAGTATTCAATAAATTTCATCCATATACTGAAAAACCTTTCTTGAAATTCAGTGAAATGTTGGCCATATTACCAGATATGTGGAAGACGGGAACTTTGGGTTCCATGTATAGCTACGCCAAGAAGTATGTCAAGGATGATTTTATACGCAAGGTATGCAGTTTTCATCCTTTATTAGTAGGCGGTAATCCTTTTGATACGCCTTCGATTTTTGGATTGATCATCCAATTTGAAAAACAATGGGGTGTGCATTATGCACGAGGTGGTACTGGTTCCATCGCCCAGGCGCTGCTGAAATTATTTATCGAAGAGGGTGGCAAGGTAATGATGGAAACTGAAGTTGATCAGATTCTGCTGCATAATAAAACCGTCAAAGGGGTACAATTAAAAAGTGGAGATCGACTAGATGCGGATATTGTGGTGAGTAATGGAGATGTTGCTTTTACTTATAAACATATGATTGCTAAGAAAGAACGTCCCAGACTGTTGGATTTATATTTTGATAATTTGCAATACAGCAACTCATTAGTAGTGATCTATTTTGGTACCAAACGGAGGTACCTCGATTCCAAACTCGATCACCATAATATTATTTTGGGAGATCGATATAGAGGTTTGTTGAAAGACATTTTTAACAAAAAGAAACTGCCGGATGATCTTTCTCTTTACTTACATATGCCGACTAAAACGGATCCTTCAATTGCACCGGAAGGTTGTGAATCTTTTTACGTTTTGTCGTTGGTCCCTCATCTCGATGCCGGTATTAATTGGGAGGAAATCGGAGATCGTTATTGTGATCGCGTATTACAGTTTTTAGAAGATAATTATTTGCCAAATTTGAAAGAGAATATCGTCGTGAAACATCATATTGATCCTGTTCATTTTAATAAGACCCTGAATAGTTACAAAGGAGCGGCATTCTCCATCAAACCAAGTCTTACTCAAACTGGATGGATGAGACCACATAATCGTTCCAGGTTTTTCAAAAATCTTTACTTTGCCGGAGCTGGTACACATCCTGGAGCGGGAGTACCTGCTGTGATAGCATCTGGTAAAATTGTATCTAATCTAGTTGCTGAAGAATTAGGCATACCACATAGAAAAGCTAAAATGCCTATACCGGAGTTAATCACTTAAAATCAAATTATTAATTGATGAGTAGAAAGCTTTTTGAACTTGGTTTTGACAGAAATCAACCACAGACCAATCGCATAGCATTAAAGGTGGATAGTCAGGTGCCGACCTGGATGTCTGGTTCATTTATTCGAAATGGCCCAGGTATGTTCTATGTTGGTAAACAAAGACTTAACCACTGGTTTGACGGCGTAGGTATGTTGCATAAATTTGAATTTGATCAAGGAAAAGTAAACTATGAAAGCCAGCTTTTAGACTGTAGTGCAGCTCGAGCAGCTACTAATGAAGATCGGCTGACTTATTCAGAATTTGCAACGGATCCTTGTTGGGGTTTATTCGGTCGTATGCGATCCATGTTTCAACATGGGCCCACGGATAGCGCCAAAGTGAATCTAGCCAAAATAGGAGAACAATATTTTGCCCTAGGAGAAACCACAATGCAAATCGAGTTCGATATCGATACGCTGGAATCCATTGGACAATACAATTTCAATCAACCTAAGTTTGGCACTTCCAGTACCGCTCATCCGCATATCGTAGGTCAAGAGGCCTACAATATGATTACAAAATATGGACCTGTCAATCATTATCAGATTAGGAAGATGGATAAGGATGCGACAAAATGTGCCTCCGTGAAAACTTTATTTCCATCTTATATGCACAGCTTTGGGATGAGTGAACGTTATTACGTGATTGCTGAATCTCCTTTCACCGTGCAATCGCTGAACTTAATCGCAGCCAATCGACCATTTATTAAAAATTTCAAGTGGAATAAAAAAAGAGGCACACGAATCTGGGTTATTGACCAAAAGTCTAATCAAGTTGTCTTTAAACAGGAAATCCAGCCATTCTTTTTTTTCCATTTTGTTAATACTTTTGATACAGAATCCGGGGTTACTTTTGATATGGTTACCTATCCGGATGCAGAAGTCATACAATCCTATTACCTGGAAAACTTAGGAAATCCGGATACTAGTATACCGGGTGGAGTATTAAAACGATTTGATTGTAATTTTTCTGCCGGTGAAGTGAATATCTCACAGCTCAGTAATGTCCTGATGGAACTTCCACATATTGATTACGATCGCTATAATGCTAAGTCAGATTATCGCTACATATATACTTTGAGCCTTACAAATAACAATAGTTCTTTCTATGATCAAATAGCAAAGATTGATATTAACACAAACAAATCCATCTTCTGGAACCAAGAAGGATGTTTCCCTGGAGAACCGGTTTTTGTGCCATCACCTCAAAGTAAGGCAGAAGATGATGGTATTTTAGTAACACTGGTATTGGACACTACCAATGAATCTTCTTTTTTGTTATTACTCGATGCTTCTTCCATGCAAGAGATAACCAAAATAATCGCTCCGGATCCCATTATGATCGGATTTCACGGACAATATTTTAAAAATTAACGGACCCATGAAAATTGTATTTATTTTTTTATTCGTAATGTTTGCAATGCCTGATTCGACTGAAGCTACAGATACAGGTACTGTACAAATTCAAGTAGACAATCTTCAAAATAAAAAGGGGCAACTAGGTGTGCTTATTTTTAAAGCAAAAAGCGGATACCCCGATCAGCATGAAGAAGCTTATCGATCGATTTTCACACCGATCAATGATCAGAAACCTATAATCACCATAAAAGATTTACCATATGGTGACTACACGATCACCATTATGCATGATGAAAACAATAATGGCGTTTTTGATAAAACTATTTTTTCGGTTCCTAAAGAAGGTTACGGGGTATCCAATAATCCTGAACCTAGAACTTTTGGCCCTCCACAATTTGAGGAAGGTATGATCAAAATTTTAAATGAACTCACCACCATTAAAATTAAATTGCGGTACCATGATTAGAATGCATGTACTTTGCATATTTTTCTTTAGCCTGGTATCTTTCGTTTTTGGTCAGAGAACTTCTCTTACCGGAACCATTTTTGATGATGAAACTAAAGAGGCACTGGAAGCAGCTGTGGTCAGTTTAGAAAACGAGTCTTACTCCGTATTTGAGGTTACCGACAAGAAAGGTATTTTCAAATTTGATGATTTACCATTAGGTCGATATACCATATCATACACCCACTTGGGCTATCAAATCGTGGTAAAAAATATTGAATTGATTAGTGAAACACCATTAAGAATTAACGTAATGCTCACTGCTGTTTCAAGAAATTTGGAAGAAATCAGGGTCGTTGCTAATTCATTTCAAAAACCACCGGAAACACCACTTTCTACTCGTAGTCTGGGACAGGTGGAAATTCAAAAAAATCCTGGTAGTGGAAGTGATATTGCTAAGGTTATGCAGGTCATGCCTGGTGTGGTTACAACGACATCCTTTCGAAATGATCTAATTATCCGTGGGGGTTCTCCAGCAGAGAATTCCTTTTATGTGGATGGAATTCGCGTGCCTTCCATCAATCATTTATCTACCCAGGGATCCTCAGGTGGAGCGATCAGCTTATTAAATAGTGACTTTATTCAAGGAGCCGAATTGATTAGTAGTAGTTTTCCAGCAAACAGAAGTAATGCATTAAGCTCAGTTTTTCATTTTGACCTGAAAGATGGCATGGAAGAAAGTGGATTCAGGATTTCGGCTGGAGCTACCAATTTGAGTTTGGATGCTTATGGACCACTGGGAGAAAAAGCTTCTTTTGTGGGTTCGGTACGTAGATCCTATCGCCAATATATCCTTAAATTGATTGGTTTAGCTGTATATCCGGTTTATCATGACGCGTTGCTCAAGTTCACCTTTAAGCCCAGTCCGAAAAATGAATTGACTGTCCTGGGTTTGGGAGCGTTTGACAAATTCCGGCTCAATAGTGATATAAACGAAAGTGAAGTTCAAGCTTATTTATTAGATAATTTGCCAGAAAACGATCAATGGAATTATACCGTTGGCATAAATCATAAATTATATGGGCGGAACAGTGTCTGGGAAATTGTAGCCAGTAGAAGTCATTTGTATAATAAAGCTTTTCAGGAAACAGACGTGGTAGGTCAGATGGAAACCACCTTGAATTACGAGTCTACTGAGATCAATCATCGCCTGGCTACCGAATATGTGTACAATGCGCCTTGGGCCAAAATCAGATTGGGCGGTGAACTCACGCAACGAAATTCCACGTTTGATGTATTTAACTTATCCTATGATGATAGCGGGCCAGTAAGGGCCGAGTACAACACATCCATTAATTACCTCATGTATGGTGCTCATCTCCAGGTGAGTAATGAACTAATAAAAGAGAAGTGGAGTATTTCCTGGGGGATGCGTGTTGATGGATCAGATTTTGCCACCCAGCTAAATAATCCATTGAATCAATTTTCTCCCAGAGCATCCACATCATTACAGATTTTAAAGCGATTAAAAATAAATGGAGGAGTAGGTATTTATTACCAACAGCCTGCTGATATTACTTTAGGATATGCTGAAGCAGGTAAGCTAATCAATCAAAATGAAGTAAAATATATACGTAGTGATCATATGGTCGCCGGATTAGAATATCAGTTTAAGTGGTCTGGTAGAATGACTGCAGAAATATTTCGCAAGAGTTATTCCAATTATCCATTCAATACCCGGGAAAATATATCTCAAGCTAATGAAGGAGGCCAATTTGGCGTAGCAGGAAATTCGCCCATACGATCTAATGGTAAGGGTGTAAGTGAAGGTTTTGAATTTATGTATGAGCAAAAGCTCTACCGCAATTGGTATGGAACCTTGTCGTATACTTTCAGCACCAGTGAATTCGAGGATCAAAATGGCGCTTTGGTTTCCTCGTCATGGGATGCGAATCATATCGTCAACATTGTTTTGGGTAAAAAATTTAAACGCTCCTGGGAGGCTGGCTTCAATCTACGTTATCAATCGGCCTTGCCCTATACTCCATTTGACTTATACACTAGTTCACTTGTATCTGTTTGGAATGTAAATCGAGAAGGAATTCGTGATTATAATCAACTTAATGCACTGCGGGGGAAAAGCACCTTGTTGTTAGATTTTCGCATTGATAAACAATGGGCCATGAATTGGGGACTTTTTACCTTTTATCTTGATTTGGAAAATGTATTTTTTGATGCGGACAGCCAGCAAGTCTTGTTGTTAGATAAGTCCGGGTCTAACGGCTTGCAAAATGAGGGCGCTCAGATTATTAATCCGAATGATCCCTTTCCACTCCAGCGGTACAAATTGAAGGAGATTCAAAATGCAGAAGGCATTTTGATTCCGACATTTGGATTTGTCTTAGATTTTTGATTTGGTTGGTTACTACGGCTGAAGTTTTTCATATTCACGTTACTTCAAATTTCAATAAATTTAGCAGGTATTATTAATTTATTATTGTCCAAAACTTTGTATCGAATATGATTTTTGGACGTTAATATTATTTATTATCGTCCAAAAGTACTATATTTACATTAGTTATGGACGCTAATAAATTTAGATAGAATGGAGTCTTTAGTCGGAAGGCAAGTAGAAAAAGAACTTTTAACCAAAGCACTTAATTCTGGTCAAGCAGAACTTATTGCCATTTATGGTAGAAGACGAATAGGGAAAACTTTTCTGGTCAAACAAGTTTATAAGCAATACATAAAATTTGAACTTACTGGATTAAATAGTGCCAGTAAAAGAGATCAACTGGAAAATTTTATTATAGCATTATCAAAAAAGTTCAAAACCAAGATCAATTTAAATATACCCCAGTCCTGGTTGCAGGCATTTGAACTATTAAAAAGTTATTTCGAAGAAATTGAAGATTCGAAACCGAAAGTCATATTTCTTGATGAGATTCCTTGGCTGGATAGCCATAAATCCAGTTTTCTAAATGCATTTGGGTCGTTATGGAATTCATGGGCTATAAATCGACCAGACATAAAAATTGTAATCTGTGGGTCCTCAGCATCATGGATGATCAATAAGGTAATTACAAATCGTGGTGGATTGTATAATCGAATAACTAGAAGGATAAAGCTAAAACCATTCAGTTTATATGAAACCGAAATCTTTTTGAGACATAATCGAATCAGCCTGGATCGCTATTCAATTTTACAACTCTATATGGTCATGGGCGGGATTCCTCACTATCTTAAAGACGTGGAAAGGGGATTAAGCGCTACCCAGAATATTGCTAAAATATGTTTTAGTGAACAAGGCCTGCTTAGAGATGAGTATGAAAACTTATTTCCGGCATTGTTTGATTATGCAGAGAGACACTATGAAGTGATCAATAGTCTGAGTAAACAAAAAATCGGTCTTACCAGAAATCAAATATTGGAAACAACAAAATTATCATCTGGTGGCACAACTTCAAAGGTCATCCGAGAATTAGTAGAATCTGATTTTGTTTCTCAAGTCATTCCATTTGACCGCAAAGAAAAGGACAGCATATTTAGACTGAGTGATGAATATATTTTGTTCTACCTAAAGTTTATGCAAAGAAAAAGAGTTGGATTGGATGAAAATTATTGGATTCAAAAAATGAATACTACTTCCTGGAGGAGCTGGGCGGGTTATGCTTTTGAAGCAATATGTTTTAAACATTTGGCGCAGATTAAGCAGGCACTGGGAATTTCCGGAATATACTCAGAGTCATCTTCATGGCGAGTCAGAGGGACCCACCAAGCGAAAGGTGTACAAATTGATTTATTGATCGATAGAAAGGATCAAGTAATTAATTTAATTGAGATAAAGTATTCAATCGATCAATTTACAATTTCAAAAAAATATAACGAGGAACTCAGAGAAAAGCTGAGCGTTTTTCGTGAATTTACTAAAACCAGAAAGACGCTGCTATTAACTTTTTTAACTACATATGGGCTTACTCAAAATCAGTACGCGGTGAGTAATGTACAACAAGACCTTACGATGGATATCCTTTTTTCAAAATAGTTTTACCTATTCATTGTCGTCCATAACTTATGGTGAATTGATAGTTTTGGACGATATTAAGATAGTTGGTAATTGAGGATGTAGCTGCGACTGGCGTCAGAACTATAACCAAATTTCTTGACATCCTAAATAAGGAATACCTATTCATCGTTGTAAGAAATTAGTAATGGATTCACCTTATATTTATAAAAAAATTTGGTATGAATAAGATTTGCTTTATTCTGATATTGCTGCTGATCGGGTGTAAACAGCAACCAATTAAAACAACTATACCAACATGGCAGCTCTATAATGAAACCGAAGAGCTTCAAACCAATCAGGATCATGAGATTGAACGTATGCAATACAAATTGATCCAATCCAAATACCTGGACAAGAACAAAATCTGGGAGTCCTTAATCCCTGAAATGCAATATTTCAGCCAGGATGAATACGTTAATTTGAAGCCATTGATCCTCGAACAGAATATTCCAACTATACAGGGTCATATACAATCGGGTGCCCTGACCTATGAGCAACTTGTATTATGGTATCTCCATAGAATTGTGCAAAACGAAATTGATTCTACCAAGTCCTTGCATTCTATTATAGCTCTAAATCCATACTGTGTAGAAGAAGCAAGAAAAAAAGATAAAGAAAAATCAGATTCGGATCATTTAATCTATGGTATGCCCATTTTACTCAAAGACAACATTAATACACGGGAAATGAGAACTACTGCTGGTGCTTTGGCGTTGGCGGAAAATCAGACTGGGGATGCTTTTATTACCGAGCGGCTTAAGTCAAAAGGTGCTATCATTCTCGGAAAAGTCAATCTCAGCGAATGGGCTTATTTCTTTTGCCGGCCATGTCCGGTGGGCTATAGTGCGATTGGAGGACAAACGTTGAATCCTTATGGTCGGATGAAATTTGAAACCGGTGGGTCCAGTTCAGGTAGCGGTACCACCATGGCAGCGAACTACGCAGTAGGTGCCGTAGGTACGGAGACCTCCGGATCTATTCTGTCACCTTCTAGCAAGAATTCAGTTGTGGGGCTGAAGCCTACTATTGGACTTTTAAGCCGGAGTGGCATTGTCCCAATATCCAGTACACTGGATACACCGGGACCTATGACAAAGTCAGTCACGGATAATGCAATTTTACTTTCGGCTCTAAGTGGTCATGATCCTGAGGATCCGGCATCTCAGTCAAACACAGCCATCATAAACTACAAAGAAGAACTAGAATCGGCGGATCTAAATAAGATCAGATTAGGCGCCAATAATCAATTTTTGGAAAGAGATTCGCTTTACGCTTTGAATGTTGAATTACTCAGACTAGCCGGCGCGACGATAGTTGAATTTGATCCTCCCGAGGTAGAGCTTACAGGATTTGGTTCTTTGCTTGGAGTTGATATGCAATATGATTTGCCAAAATATTTAGGTGAACATGCAGCTGAAGGAATTGAAATTGATAATATCAAAGATGTTTTAAATTTTAATTTGGAAGATACATTGATCAGAGCTCCTTACGGTCAAAGTAGATTGGCCGGAGCATCTGAAGATACGACTACATTAGAAGTTTTAGAAACATTAAAAACTGAGCTTCAACAGAAGGGTAGGAGCTATTTCAAAGCAATGGATGATGAGCGGCTTGATGCTGTATTGTCAGTCGACAATTTTAATGCTGGAGCAGCGGCGGTCGCCAAATATCCCTGCTTGACCATACCCATGGGATATAAAGAAAATGGTGAACCAACGAATTTGACTTTTATTGGTAAACCTTTTAGTGAGCAGGCATTGTTGAAAATTGGATATCAATATGAAAAGATCAGTAAGGCCCGAAAAATACCTGACGGATATCAGTAGGAACAAAGACTGAAGTCATAAAATATTACCTCTAGGGCAAAAGAGTCTGTCATATTATTAGTAAATGAAAAAGAGCGTTGGATTACATGCAACTTGCCGAATAGCTGATTCGGTTTATTAAATTGGATCATTAATAGATTTAGCTATGCCAAAAACAAATTTTATTTTACTCGTTATAGCATTTCTCGTTTCTTGTAGTGAACGAAATAAAGTGGATGAAATGCAACCCAATATAGTACTTATTATGGCGGATGATTTGGGCTATGGCGATTTATCGTGTTATGGAAATCCGACCATCAAGACACCGAATATCGATTTTTTAGCATCTGAAGGAGTAAAGTTCATTGATTTTCATTCGAATGGCAATTGTTGTAGTCCTACCCGTGCAGCTTTAATGACCGGTAAATATCAGCAACGGACAGGTGTAGAAGGAGTGATTACTGCTAAAAGTCACCGGCACGTTGGCTTAAGTATGGATGAAATAACCATTGCTGAAGAATTAAAGCAATATGATTACAATTGTGGTATCTATGGGAAATGGCATTTGGGATATGCGAAAGAATATAATCCTATTTTACAAGGCTTCGATGAGTTTACTGGATTTGTCAGTGGTAATGTTGACTTTCATGCGCACATCGATCAGGAGGGTTATCTTGATTGGTGGAAGGGGGATAAGATCGATAATGAAACCGGTTATACCACCGATTTGATTACGGCCTATGGCGTGAAATATATTAAGGAGCACAATCCCCAAAAGACGCACAAACCCTTCTTTCTCTATTTACCACACGAAGCGCCTCACTATCCATATCAAAGGCGAATCGATCGAGTTTTAAGGGAAGTGGGTCAGGCAGGATCAAAACCGGTAAGCAAGGATAGCATTCCAGCTATATACAAGGAGATGGTAGAAGTAATGGATGAGGGCGTAGGTAAAATCATTCAAGCTCTACAAGAAATTGGCGAGTATGAAAACACGTTATTCATTTTCTTGTCAGACAACGGAGCGAATAGGAATGGAGACAATGGCGTATTAAGAGGTTATAAAGGAGGCGTATATGAAGGAGGGAGTAGGGTACCCGCCATCATAAGTTATCCACATAAAATACCAAAAGGAAATGTGAATCAAGAAACAGTATTGACCATGGATTTGTTACCGACCATCCTTGATTTTATTGGTCAAAAACCAAGTGCTGATCATATAGATGGCATAAGCATAAAACAGCATCTAATCGACCAAACCCATTTGCCTAAAAGAGATGTTTTCTTCTCGTTTAAAGATTTAAGTTTTATAAGAAACGATAAATGGAAGATGATCAGAATTAGAGAGCAAGATGAAGCAAGGTTTTCCCTTTATGATTTATCTGAGGATCTTTCAGAGAGCAATGATGTGGCAAACAAGTATCCGGATTTGATGAATGAATTACAAAAGAAACTTGAAAAGTGGGAGCATGACGTAAGAAAAGGGGTGGAAAAAGTGTCGATGTAGGGACGGGGTATCATGTATTTCCTATTATACTTAAAAAGTTAAACAACTCAATTATCATTGGTTATTTACTGAAAAAAGAACAATAAAATGATAATTTTTTCCATTTTTTCATAATATTAAGATTTAATCTATTGAAACTCCTAAAAAAGGGCCAGTATTTCGGAGATAGCAGAAATGTTATTCAAATGGAAAATTTGGTTTTAACGGAAACCGAGTTTACAGGTAATCATGTAGATTGGCATTTTCATGAAAATGTGCATTTTAGTTACTCGATTTATGGCAATAGTTGCCAAATCAGTAAAAAGTCCACACACCGTATTTCAAATGGTACCTTAATCTATCATAATGCTCAAGACCCACATTTCAATACCAAGCATTCAAAATATTCTAAGAACTTTTATGTAGAAATTGAAGATGAT
>JAHEJC010000599.1 GCA_024639065.1 Lewinellaceae bacterium
AAGTACTCAATTTCAAGATCTTCATGATTTGAGATTTCTTCCAATACTTTTTCCGAAAATAAAACGCTCCCCACAGCCGCTAATGATTCTACCCGAGAAGCAACATTAACACTATTGCCGATTACATCCGTATCCGTTACTAAAATATCGCCCATATGAATACCGATTCTTACCGGGATTCTAGGTTCTTCCAAAAATTGAAGCTGTAGATCTCGTGCACAACGCACTGCATCGACCGCACTGTCAAAAATACTCAGGGTGCCATCTCCGTAATAATTTATGATTTGACCTCTATAATTGATGGTGATTTTATCAAAAACAGATCGGTGCTTCTCCCTAACTGCCAATGCTTTAGACTCACTTTCTTGCATCAGAGCGGTATAGCCCTGAATATCAGTGAACATGATGGCCGCCAGTTTTCTGGTTTGGGTCATAAAGTCAATTTAAAAATACTGATTTAAAATACAATATATTTTCAAACTACTTAATTCTGTTCTGAGTAAATTTAGAATCAAGTGTTTATGAATAACCGAATCATGGCCTACGTGTTGCTAATTGGTGCAGGTAGTGTAGAATTTTACTTTTGTAGAAAATTTTTGATCGATCCGGACGTTGGGAGATTACATATTGAAACCAGCCCGAAAGCCTGTTCTGGAAATAATTGTGGGGTTTGGAAAAACACCAAAAGTTACTCCAAATATCTCTATCATCGCTAGATTCATTCCCAGTTTCGGACTCTTTATCCGGGGTTTTGCTTTTCTGTACTTACATTTTTTTAAATAGCCCTAGCAAATATCTTGTCTTTTTTTGAAAGCGTATCAAAATGAAGTTTGCCTTGTGAAAACTATGCTTCAAGATGCATACTTCGTATCTTTATATTTCAAAAATAAATCATGAAATATCATACCTTTTCTAATGGTGATCAAATGCCACTTCTTGGCTTAGGCACCTGGAAATCTACGGATCAAATTGCATATGACACCGTAAAAGAGGCACTCAGAATAGGGTATAAGCATTTTGACTGTGCTGCCCGTTATGAAAATGAAAAGCCTATCGGGAAAGCTCTGAAAGATAGGATAGCAAATGGTTCGATAAATCGTAAAGACTTATGGATTACTTCAAAACTGTGGAACAATGCACATCAACCGGAACGAGTTGAACCTGCTTTGAAACAGACGCTTAACGATCTTAGATTGGATTACCTGGATCTATACCTGATTCATTGGCCTGTTGCATTCAAGCCTGAGGTCAACTTCCCATCTACAGGTTCAGATTTAGTGTCGTTGGATGATGTGTCGATTCAGGACACATGGCAAGCGCTAGAAGTTTGTGTAAGACAAGGACTTTGTAAACATCTGGGCGTTTCTAATTTCAGTATCAAAAAGATGAAGGGCATACAAGCGCATTGTTCAATAACACCTGAGGTAAACCAAATTGAAGCTCACCCGCTCCTACAGCAACAAGATCTTTTAGACTTCTGCCAGCAGGAGGGAATTTTAGTAACAGCCTATTCTCCGCTAGGCTCCAGTGACCGGCCCGTCCGTTTGATAAAAGCGCAAGATCCGGTTTTACTTGAGCAATCCGAAGTTATAGAAATAGCTCATAATCTCAATTTGACACCAGCCCAACTATTGCTGGCCTGGGCGGTAAACCGGAAAACCGCGGTAATCCCTAAATCATCAAATCCTGGAAGGTTAAAAGAAAATTTGGCAGCTGCAGATATTGAGCTGAGTAGCGAAACCATGGATAGTATCAAACGATTGGATAGACATTTCCGCTATGTCGATGGCTCCATTTGGACACTACCTGGTTCACCTTATACGATTCAAAATTTGTGGGATGAATGAGGCAGTTTGATCGTTAAACGGTAAGACTGCCTGCTCCAGTTTTTTTAATAAAGGTGAATTTGCCTCCTGGTATAGAAATAAACTATAATGTAGTAAGAAATTATCCTCTATCCGCACCTAATTCGGCCACGGCATATCCTCGAGGATAGGTACGCAACTTGCCCTCGGTAAGTAGTTTGGGACGTCTTCTTGGCGGGCACCATCGAATCAATTTACCCCTCAGTTTTACAGTGCCTTGCACCAGAGTCCGAAACCAATTTGGTGGATTCGATAATCCTACAGCATTCAACAGTGGAGGATCAATCATGGCGTGAATTACTGGTGAAAATAAAGGCCACATCCATTTGGGAAAGATCCATCCGAGTAAAAGATTTCTTGTAGCCACCGCTAACCGATGATTATCCTCTGAATACTTGAAATTCGATTGTTCGTATGCTCGATTAAAGCGTTCAAAGGCCTCATAAGAATCCGGTAGGTCTCGGATTCCCATCAGCTTACCCATTTTCATCCAGTAGGCAAAGCTCGCTGCTATTTCGTGATCCGTAAGTTTTCTCCAAGCATATTTTTTATTCCATCGAATAGGTTCAAACAGAAAAGTAGAAAGGGTGTATAAATATTCATCGTTGGGAA
>JAHEJC010000600.1 GCA_024639065.1 Lewinellaceae bacterium
TTCTCGTAGTGGATTGATATCATCCAAGACCCAAAAGCTTCTTCCGTGGGACCCCAGCACTACATCATCATTTTTAATAACCAAATCGCGAATGGGCGTATCGGGTAGATTGAGCTGAATTGATTGCCACTGGTTTCCTCCATCAAAAGATACATACACTCCATGTTCAGTTGCCAGAAATAGTAGATTTGAGTTACGATGATCTTCCCGAATGGCTCTGGCAAAATGACCGGGTTTAATTCCATTAATAATTTTTTTCCAGGTTTTACCATAATCGGTTGTTTTAAAAACATAAGGTTCGCGATCATCTACTTGATATCGGTTGGCGGCAATATATGCGGTGCCAGGATTAGTTGAGGATTCTTCTAGGACACTGACTCTGGAAAATTTAGGTAGCGCTGCAGGGGTTATATCGTCCCATTTCCCACCTCCATTTTTAGTGATATGTATTTTGCCATCGTCTGATCCAGCCCAAATAGTGTTTTCATCGTGGTGTGAAGTAGTCAATGCGAACACAGTAGCGTATATCTCCGGGCCGTTCATATCCATAGTGATGATGCCTCCGGTCTTTCCTAAGGTTTCCGGATCGGCGTAAGTCAGATCTGGACTGATTTTTTTCCAGGATTGACCATCATCGGTCGTCTTCCAAATGTGTTGTGAGCAGGTATACATAATAGATGGGTCCTGCTTGGAGAATACAATTGGAAAGGTCCATTGCCACCGCTCAGGCAGTGCGCTGGCCGGCTCGCCTGAAAAGAAACGAGGATAAACTTGAATATCCCGAATTTGTCCATTGCTGCGGTCATAGCGAGTGAGTAATGCTCCCTGACTGCCAGCATAAAAAATGTCCGAATTAGTGGGGTGCTGGGTGATATAACCACTCTCCCCTCCACCCACGGCGTATCCCCATCCATGTCCAGGTCCTCGAGCCATACGATGACCCCAGCCATCACTGGGTACCGCGATTGTGCTATTGTCTTGCTGTGCGCCAGCCACATGGTAAGGCACGTCGCTTGTAGCCATCACGTGATAGAATTGCGAAGTAGGATAATCCTGTTCAGTCCAGGTCTTACCTCCATTGGTACTGACATTGCCACCTCCGTCGTTACCATTGATCATGCGCAGCGGATCATTAGGATCAATCCATAAATCGTGGTTATCTCCATGAGGTACGCGTATGGTTGCATCAAATGTTTTACCGCCGTCGGTTGATTTATAGAATCCGGTATTCAAACCATAGACGATATCTTTGTTCCATGGATCTGCATAGATTCGAGAATAGTAAAAAGCACGTTGACGGAGTTTTCTTTCACTATTCATTCTTTGCCAGGTCCAGCCTCCATCATCACTGCGGAACACACCGCCTTCATTAGCTTCAACGATAGCGTATAATCGATTAGCGTCTGCCGGCGAAACGGTAATACCAATTTTACCTATCGGGCCTTCGGGCATCCCAGGGTTTTTAGTAAGCTCGATCCAGTTATCTCCTCCATCCACCGATTTCCATAATTTGCAATATTCTCCTCCTCCCCACATTTTCCAGGCTTTTCGATACACCTGCCAGGTGGAAGCATAAAGTACATCTGGATTGGTTCGATCAATTATGAGGTCTACGGCTCCTGCTTTTGGACTTTCATATAAAACTTTTTCCCAGGTATTGCCTCCATCCTTTGATCGGAATACGCCCCGTTCTTCATTTTCTCCATAAGGGTGACCTAAAGCAGCTACGTAAACAATATTGGGATTCGTGGGATGAATGCGTATGCGGGCTACCGCTTGGGTTTCCTTTAAGCCCAAATGTCTCCAGGTTTTGCCACCATCAGTGGTTTTGTACACCCCATCACCTTGGGTAATACTACCTCTTAATTGGACTTCTCCCATTCCGATATATACGATATCCGGATTGGTCTCTGCTACGGCCACTGCGCCCACTGATGAGCTGGTTACTTGTCCATCAGTGACCGGGTCCCAAGTATTGCCGCCGTCGACTGTCTTCCATAAACCACCACCAGTAGCTCCAAAATAATATTCCAGTGGTCGGCCGGGTGATCCGGCAACGCCTAAACAACGGCCGCCTCGATTTGGACCAATGTTACGCCAGGTCATTTCTTGATAAAATGATTCCGGGATCTGAGCATCAATGCTTGAAGAAAAAAAGAAGGTCAATAGTAGAGAACAACAAATGCTGAAGTTGCGCATAATCCATTAAGTTTTGAGTTGTCGATGTTGGCTGGTTATACTGGTCCAGTCCCTTTAAAGATAAGATTACCTGCCGAGAATTGGAAATGGAACGGTTGAATGGGCAAAAGGTCAAAGGTAAAAGAATTACGTGGATTGCTAAGCCCGGAGGGATTGGTAAGCCACAACAAGAATGGAAAAGGTTGAAAGGGCAAAAGGTCAAGGGTAAAAGGGTAAAAGGCAAAAGGAATTACGTGGATTGCTAAGCCTGGAGGGATTGGTAAGCCATGAA
>JAHEJC010000267.1 GCA_024639065.1 Lewinellaceae bacterium
GAACATTGGAGAAGGCAGCAAAGTGTTGGACATGGCCTGTGGTTGGGGACCTTTTTCACGATATATCACCAATGAAAGAGGAGCTACAAGTATCGGCTTAACACTTTCTCAGGGACAAGCTGATGCCTGTCAAAAAAATGGCCTGAATGTTATTGTAAAAGATTGTCGATATGTCAAACCGGATGATTTTGGACAATTTGATGCGGTTACTTGCATTGGCGGATTGGAACATTTTTGCTCGGTCGAAGAATGGAGAGCTGGAAATCAAGAAAAAGTATATCGAGACTTTTTTGATACCGTGTATGATTTGTTACCTGTGGGAGGTCGTTATTATATGCAAACTATGACCTTTAGTAAAAACATGTTGGATTACGAAGACTTTGATATTAATGCTGAAAAGGGTTCTGCTGCCAGAGTATTGGCTTTAATGGTAAAGGAATTTCCTGGTTCTTGGCTCCCCTATGGACCTGAAATGGTCATCAGAAACGCTGAACCTAAATTTAAATTGATATCTCAAAGTAGTGGTCGACTAGATTATATCGAAACAATCGGTCAGTGGAGAAAAAAATTCAGACAATTTAACTTGAAAAAATATTTACTTTATTTATCACTGATTCCCAAATATTTCACCGACAAAGAGTTCAGGCACCTAGTTGGTATATTTAATGAAAGTCCTAACCGTGTCTGTTTTGAGAAGGAAATTATGGATCACTATAGACTTGTTTTTGAAAAAGTCTAGTTCTGGGTCAATGACAAATTGTGGCTAATTTTGAATTGCTGGGTTGCCAAATTTTTTTAAAATTCTGGCGTGTGAAGCAATGGCTCCAAAGAAAGTCCTTTGCTCTAAATAGGGCAGATTATGATCCTTGGCAGTCTCCCTCACAATCTTGGAAATTTTCGGATAATGAACATGACATACCTTAGGAAAAAGGTGATGTTCCACTTGAAAATTGAGCCCACCAAACAAATAATTCACAATTTTATTATTTACAGCGAAATTGGACGTAGTTATCATTTGCAGATCCGCCCAGGCCATATCAATTTTGCCATCGGGTCCCGGTTTAGGAAAGGATGTTCCTTCAATAACGTGGGCCAACATAAATATAATTGCCAGGATAAATCCCTCCACAAAATGGGCGGCCACAAAACCAAATAGGATCCAATACCAGGGTAATTCAATGACAACCAGTGGAATGACCAGAAAAACGATATAATAGAATATTTTGTAAGAGAACAAGCGAATTACCTCTTTGCGGGGAAATGATTTTCGATAATGTCCACCAATTTGCTTCTGAAAGAATTTTACATAGTCCTTTTTAAAAACCCATAATAAAGAGGTAAGGCAGTACAAGAAAAATGCATAGATATGTTGATAACGGTGCATTTTTTTGAATTCTTGACCCGGTTCCAATCTCAATATATCAACTTGAGAGATATCTTCATCATGTTCGGGGATGTTGGTGTAGGTGTGGTGTACAATGTTATGACTTATGCTCCACACGTAATCATTAGCGCCTACCAAATTAAAGGAAAGTCCCAGTCGTTTATTCAACCAGGCGTTCTTAGAATAAGCTCCATGAATGGCATCATGTCCAATGTTTAATCCAATCATAGCCGTAAAAAATCCATGAAAAAGTGCTAAAGCAAACATACCAACTGGACTTATAAGATTGGACAGGATTAGCGCATAAGTGGCAACCCATCCAGTTAGAATCAAGATGGTCTTTAAGATCATCTCTGTATTGGCATGTTTAGTAATTCCGGTCGTTTCAAAATAATTCTCTACCCGGGTTATGACATCTTTGTGAAAACCGTCTTTAGTAAGTTTGCCGAAGGTAATCTTTTGGATTTGGGATTCATTTTTGGTGCTCTTTTGCCCCGCAGTAATTGTACTCATCTATTGATATTCATTCTATTATCAATAAAGGTAACATTTTATTTGTTCGATCTATCCTAATTCAATTTCTTTCCTTTAATGTTAAATAACATGTTTTCGACGTCTATAAAGGGATTTATTTGCATTTTTCCTTCCATTTAGCCTTAAATGCAATCCTTTCTTCTTCACTCATATTCATCCATTTCTCTTTCCAGTAAGATCTTTGACGCGATCTACCATTTTTTGGTCTCCGGCCAAAGCGGAATCCAAACAGAATTTTTGCAAGGATCAATAAGCCGGCAGCTTGCCAAAAATTAATGGATTTTACATTAATGGCATGAACCAGTACGAAATTCCATAAAGCCATGACAATCCAACTGAGTAGGGTAAAAATGGTAATAGCAACCAACACAAAAAATAATATTTTGAGTGGATGAAATTTTTTTAATCGGGACATTCTTTCGCGAATCATGATAAATGAAAATTAGGCTTTAATAATTGATTAACTCGTCGTATAAATCTTGTAACTGTACTCGTAAATGCTGAACAGCATACCTTTTTCTGGAAATTAAAGTTTTGATGTTTTCACCACTTTCATCCGCAATTTGTTGTAAGGTCTTACCTTCCAATTCATTCAATACGAATACTTCACGTTGTTTCTCGGGTAAATCTTCCAGTGAATCGAGTAATGTTTCCCAAAAAATTTCTTTTAATGTTTCAGTTTCTGGTGTATTGAAATCAGCTAACAATATTTCTTGAAAAGAGGTAGTGCCATCATCATGTTCGATAGCATAGTCTTCTAACAACGAGGGTCTCTTTTTGCGATAATTATCAGTGACTTTATTTCGTGCTACGCGAAATAGCCAGCTGCTTACTTGTTCAATGGATTCGATTTCGACGACTTTGCTAAATTGATACCAAACTTCTTGTAAAATATCTTCAGCATCTGCATTGGATGACACTCTACCTCGAATGAAACCAAACAACCGGTTGCTATACTTGCGTATGGCATCGGTTATAGTACGATTACGACCAGAATCATTTTCTATCTCTGCAAAATCACCATCCATATAAAATGTAGACGATTAAAAACTCAATTTTACTTTAAAAAGAATAATATTCTCTTAGGGTGCTAACATGCTATTTTAAAATGTAAACGTTTCCTTAGTAAATATTGCATCACTGTAATTACCTGTACCCTGAATGTAATTATCAGGCATTGGAACTTTCAACCAATCTGACGGAATACGCAAAGAACGCTCAATAATGGTCATGCTAAATGAATCCGCTTGAGGACTAGTGAAGCGAATATTGAGACCTTCTTTTCTGATGGCATGAAGCAATAAGCGATTACTGGTCCTGGTTGAATCTGCATTCCACAAAATAGGGCGTCCATCCAGAATCAGTGAATCCAGTGTATTCACATTATTTAAAAATATTTCTAAACCAATGATCTCTCTTTGAGGCACAATCGTAAATGCATGTTTGAACCTTGAAGAATCTTCCGGAATTATCCCATGAATAATTTTTGGACTTTCCAAAGATTGAACCGACGCTTCTCCTCGCCAATTGGGCCAGTTAAATCGATCTTCATATAATGGATCCATTTTAGGATATTTCTTTTGATCAACATATTTTTCAGTCCATTCATCTTGATGTTTGCTCACTGATAGCCAATAAGCTTTATTTTCATCTCTATCCAGCACATAAGAAAGATAACTTTGAAGCGGTTGGGAAAGAGTAGGTTTTGAATTGATGTGTCCTAAAATGATAGACAATAGGAGCACACTTGCACCGATAACTTTCATACCGTTCAATGGTTGGCCCCCTTTCTGCCAAAATGGTAAAGCCATTGCTAATAGGATTCCAAATAAAAGCATGGATGCATAAGGAATGACTAAAGAAAATACAATGTAAAGGGTTTGAATTATAGGTGCCCAAAGTAATAGCAGAGGGATCATCCCCAGGAATAAATACCAGAGTGGTGAAATTTTATTTTTTGAATAAACTTTGAGTAACAACAAAACCAGTAGGAATATTAATGGATAATAAATTACATAGGTGGCGGTCTCAAAGAAAAAATGCACCATCACCAGCAATATAATTTTAAAGATAACGACACCGGTGAAGAGAGCAAGTGGATGTTGAGACCGAAAAAGGTTTCCGTATATCAAGCCAAAAACTAATAAAGTGACCCCCATAAACATCCAAAAATAAAAATGAACATTGTAAAAGTTATTGGCATAAAAGTGACTGTAATGAGGGTATAGTTTTAATAGTCCGGCTAATAATATAAACCCAATACCAATTGAAACTAAAATGGTAAAAAGAAAAATACCTAAACCTTTCATCACAGTCGAGAAAGTGTATCCTTCAACAGATCGGTTGGCGTATATAAGTAGAATTACTAAACCAATGCACAGTAAGATTAATGGAATATTCAGAAAAGCAGGAAAATACCATAGCCACCTACCCACGGGATTGAAAAAGTTGACATCATCTGCTTTGGTGTTATCGAGATCTTGTTGGTCAAAATGTCTTATCAGACCCAACATATTCGAGCCATGATGCTGTACGATACGTGGATCAATATTTTCCACGATATCCGTCATACTGTGATAATTTGCAAATCCATCAATGTTGGCCTGATTTACACCGGTATACTTGCCTTTTCGGAACATGGAAAAATCCGAATCATTGGGCATGATTTTGTATATTTCATAAGCCATACTGTTGGCTACTGGATAGGGCGCGCCTTTAGCAAAATGCTTGATTACCCAGCCATTTTCTTCATTCACTTCAAAAGTATAAGCTACCCCTTTATTTCCTCTAGATTCAAAATTAAGTAGTACGCCAGTGTTAGTTGCTAGCGAACCCGTATTTACAAAAGCTTCAGCACCTAACAATCCTGATTCTTCCTGATCCGTAAACACAAATAGAACATCATGTTCTAAGGGTGCTCCTAGCGATAACGCTCGGATCGTTTCAAGCATAGCAACTACCCCAGCACCATCATCTGCAGCGCCAGGCGTATTGGGCTGTGAATCGTAATGGGATAATACCAATAGGTGCTTAGCGTTAGCCCTTTTGCCTTTAAATCGGGCAATTATGTTTTTTACGTGACTAGCACTCAAAGTAGACCCCCATTTGCGTGCAGCCATCGTATCCTGAATCGAAACTTCCAGGCCCATTTCTTCACAATAATTTACAATGTACTTCCTTACCTCTTCATGGGCAGCGGTACCTGAGCTATGTGGTGCTTGCGCAATGATTTTAAGATGTTCAATAGCCCGCATGGCCGAAAAAGCTTCCAGTGGTCCAGTTTTACCAATAATCGGAGGAGGAGATTGAATCTTTACGGAAAAAATGGAAATAAGAAAAAGTCCAATCAATAAAATAATAGGGAAATAGGCTTTAATATTCATTGGTTGATTTGGTTTGGCTGACTGGCTTTAAAGTTATGAAATTATGAAGAGCCTCCTAATCCAGGTCAATAAATATTATTTTGTTGATGTAGATTTCATCTTCATAGGTGATAATTGCGGAATACATTCCAGTGTGAAAATCAAACTTCATGTTGTATTTCAGGTCACCATCAAATACCTTTATTCCGGAAGCACTGTATAAACGTATCTTACCTTTTCCCAAGGATGACTTGATACTGCCTGTAGAAGGATTTGGAAAAAGGATATTTTTTTTTGACGGCAGCACCGAATTAGAAGTTGTTATGGTATTTCCAACAGATCCGTTTCGCTGGTTAGATCCTTTATAAGTACCCCATAAAATGGTTGATTCTTCAATCGGAATGCCCATTTCATAAACGTTGATGAAGGTACTATCAATGCCTTCTCCAAAGGTTTGCGAATAGGACAAAGCGACCAGGTCTAGCATCCCATCTCCATTTACATCGCCTAGATTAGCCCCGTTCATATAGGTCCAGCCTTTCGGTCGAATAGGGAATCCATCTATTTCTAATCCAGATTCAATGTTGTAAGCATGTATAAAACCTGTTCCAGCTTGTCCATCAAAAATATTACTGCTGAATATGATTTCATAGGATTGATCTCCATCCACATCTGCTACTGCAATGAATCCTTCATTACCCCCAACTTTTTCAATCGGGAAATTTTCCAGCATACTACCTGATGGATCCCATGCATACAACATACCTTCAGCCACTTTATCACCAATCGGCCGGCCCATAAATAGACGCCATTGATTGTTGATATCTACGATGGTTGGTGGACTAAAGGTCCATCGATTGTCAGGGACCGGTTTAGGCCACCCGCTAAACGCTGTACCATCAGAATTGTAAATGTAATATTCAGGCGCATCCCCATGGGTTGAACCAACGACTTCTACTTGCCCATCACCATCCAGATCAACCAGAACAGGCGATTGGAAGCTAAACTTTGTGGAATTATTTTCTATAGGCCAACCAGGTTTGTTATTACCAGCCAAATCCAGGGCATAAAGGACCGTTGTTGAAGCAACCACAATATCTTTTAACCCATCCTCATCTATATCCGCGATGGATGGAGTAGTAGCTGGTGTACCTGGTAAAGTGACCGGCCAGCCATTGCCATAAAAACTGGCATCATTGTTAAGTATATGTACACGACCTCCCGGAGGCTTGCGTTCAATCAAAATAACTTCTTGCTGCCCATCATCATTCATATCCTCAAAAGCAGCTGCCGTCAAAATCCAATTTTGATCAAAAGTTCGTGGCCATCCTGGAATTTCATTACCGGTATGATCCCATCCGTATGTTTTACCACTTGAGGGTATCCCGCCGGTGGTTTGCACTATCTCCAGATCACCATCGGCATCCAGGTCTCCTACCGTCGGTGGATAGATGAAAGTTCCTTCTCCTTGAAAAGACCACCATAGGGAGTCCGCTTTCCATACCGTAAAAAAATCATCTATCCCGATCAATATTTCTTCACCACCACTGTTATCCAGGTCAGCAAGTGCGACATTTCTGAAGTTTTTAAAACTTACATCCGCAGGAAATCCTTTTGGGAATCCGCTCATTTGATTAAACGGTTCCGCCGTATTCCTAACCATGTATTTATTTGGAGATGGTATTTCTGATAGGTGGATTTGACCTAATTCATCTGCTTCCGCTTGGTACCATTGGGCATTCATGAGAAGAGGAAGACATAATGAAATATGGATGATCCAAGGAAACTTCATATAATTAAATATAATGACTCTTTATTAAAACTGATTAAATCTGAATGTGTTGATAATGTGAATATTTTATAAATGAATCTTGAAAGTAGCCTACGCACCCATATATAATTATCAATTACCCCTGGGTCATCGCTTTCCCATGGAAAAATATGAATTGCTCCCGCAACAATTGTTGAGGGAAGGCATTATGGAACAAAATGATTTTTTTGAGCCAGGTTTGTTGGATGAAGAGGTTATTCTAATGACACATACGCAAGCATATTGGCACAAATTACAAACGCTTTCCTTAACAAAGAAAGAAATTCGTGATATCGGATTTCCGGTAAGGCCAGAACTGATCCATCGGGGAAGATATATTGCCCAAGGCACTATTGATTGCGCCTTACATGCAATGGATGATGGCGTAGCGCTTAATATAGCTGGTGGCACCCATCATGCATTTGCTGACCGGGGTGGGGGATTCTGTATTTACAATGATTTTGCCATCGCTGCAAATTATTTAATTCATAAGAATATAGTCAAAAAGATCCTGATTTTTGATTTGGATGTACATCAAGGTGACGGCACTGCTGCTATCTTTAAGGATGAACCGCGCGTTTTTACTTGTAGCATACATGGCGAGAAGAATTATCCATTGCGTAAAGAGAAGTCAGACCTGGATATTGGACTGCCAGATAGAACGGGAGATGAGAACTACTTAAAAGTTATAAAGGATTCCTTACCTAAATTAATCAATTCGGTCAAACCTGATTTGATCTTCTATCTGGCAGGGGTAGATATCATCGAATCTGACAAGCTGGGCAGGCTCTCCGTTTCAATCAATGGCTGCAAAGAACGCGATCTCCTTGTCTTTGAGTCGGCCAGGAACCACTCGCTACCAATTGCAGTGAGTATGGGCGGCGGTTACGCGCCTCAAATCAGCGCCATTATCAATGCGCATGCCAATACCTTCAAGGTGGCCAAGGAGATTTTTAAATAACTGTTTCAGAATGGAATAGGTCGAAAAATCAATTCTCCTCGAAATAACAACTAATTCAAATTCCAACCAGCAAAGAATTTTCAGCCAGTTGAATTAATGGATTATATATATAAATAGAATATATATAAAATATATAAATAAAAACAATTATACAGTATATTTACTCCCGAAAGAGGAACGATTAATGACGAATTTTTAGAAAACTCAAAATTTCCATGAGTAAATCAAGATGCAACGACTCAATCAGTAGTGTCAAATACCCGATATTTACAAATCGCATAAAACTTTGGACTCTTAAAGTTCTGACTCTTTCCATACTGTTGTTTTATCATTTTAGTACAAATGCTCAAATTACTTCCACATGTCTAGGAGGAGGTACAGGATTTGGATCTGGTACTATTAATGCATCTATTAGTACTCAAGTCAATGTAGGTGAATCCATTATTGTGGCTGTGTATACAAATGGTGTTGGAAACGCTGCATTAATGGTACCAAATGATGGTATAAATGTATACCAACTTATTAATTCCAGATCCGGAAGTGGAGCGTCCCTTGCTGTTTTTGCAACAACGTCAACCATTATATTACCACCCGCAGCTTCAATCAATGTAACAGGGACAGGGGGTGCTGAATTTCACGTAAATATTGTAAAAGCGACTGGTATTGATCTTACCCAGGTAATGACTACAAATGCTTCAAGTAATACACCACCGCCTATAAATACTGTTGCTTTGGACAATTTAGTATTTTATGCATTCGGTGCAGGAGCAAACGGACCAGCATTTAACGCACCTCCTACTGGTTATACAACGATTTGTCCGGTGAGGGGTACTACCCAGATAGATATTTTAGCAACTGCAAATCAAACAGGAGGTCCAGGAACTTATACCGCTACTGGAGCATCAACTGGGGGTCTGTTTCAGCGATCTATTCTAATTGTTTTCCCTGAAGTGCAGCCAGACATTGCTTTACACCGGGTACCTGGATCGGTAAATTTAAATTCCGGAGATACCAAGGATTTAGGATTAATAGAAGCGGG
>JAHEJC010000268.1 GCA_024639065.1 Lewinellaceae bacterium
ATTTACTGGTATTGGTGATGCTCGGTTTTTATTTTTCAAAAAACCAAAATAGTACCAATGACTTCTTTAAGGGAGGGCATCGGGTACCCTGGTGGGCTGCTGGCCTCAGTATTTTTGGAACACAGCTCAGTGCTATTACTTTTATGGCTATTCCTGCCAAAACCTTCGCCACGGATTGGCTGTATTTCTTTCTGATGGTAACCATTATACTTATTGCCCCATTTGTGATTCGATATTTTCTGCCTTTCTATCGACGTTATAACCTTACCACGGCTTACGAGTATTTAGAACTCAGGTTTAACCTTCCGACCAGATTGGTGGGAAGTACGATGTACATCTTATTGCAGTTTGGCCGACTCGCCATCGTATTATTGTTGCCCTCATTGGCCTTATCAGTGGTTACCGGTATGAATGTCCAAGTTTGTATTTTGATGATGGGTACATTAAGCATCCTATACACCGTATTAGGAGGTATTGAAGCCGTGATTTGGACGGACGTGTTGCAGGTGATCGTTTTATTGGGTGGAGCGCTGCTTTCTTTGGTAGTTTTACTTTTCCATTTGGACACCCAGGATATCATTACGCATATTTCAGATTTTGATAAAATGCGTATCCTGGATAGTTCTTTAAGTTTTTCGTCAGCCACCTTGTGGGTGGTGGTACTGGGTGGGTTTGCTTCGAACCTAATCCAATACGGAAGTGACCAAACAGTTATACAAAGGTATCTAACTACGAAGGATGAGCGGAGCGCTGCGAAAGGAATTTGGATAGGGGCCTGGATGACCTTACCGGCAACCTTGATCTTTTTTACTTTAGGTACATTGCTCTTTGTATTCTATAAAACCCAACCGGAAGCACTTAATCTAACTTTGGAGAAAACAGATGCCATATTTCCTTGGTACATTATTAGTAATTTGCCGGATGGGATTTCCGGATTACTGATTGCCGCTATCTTTGCTGCTTCGATGTCCAGTCTGGATAGCAGTATGAATTCAGTTTCTACCGTCATTACTACTGACTTTTTTCGACGGTTGCGCCCCTTACCAAGTGAGTCTTTCTATCTAAAGTTAGCCCGAATGATCACAGCATTGATCGGTATCATTGGAACCGGATTAGCGCTGATGATGGCCAGTTGGGGAATTTCCTCATTATGGGATCAATTTAATATGATTGTAGGACTGTTTACCGGAGGATTAGGTGGTATTTTTTTGTTGGGGATTTTTACCAAAAAAGCGAATAGTATTGGTGCATTAAGTGGCCTGATAATTAGTGGAGTTGTCCAATTTTTAATCAAAGAATATACGGATATACATTTATTGTTGTATGCCTTTACCGGCATGATGATCAGTATAATTTGTGGGTATTTGATAAGCTCAATTACAGGTAGTGCCAATCAAGAAAAAATAAAATGGACGTACCTTTATTTGAATAATCGGACTAAAGACAATCTATCTGTGCTTAATAAAGAATAACTGTAATGAAATTAAAACTTGAAGGTCTAATAGCTGCTCCATTTACGCCTTTTAATGATTCTGGAGAACTAGCATTGGGCCAAATTGAGAAACTAGCAAATCTGTATAATAAGAATGGAGTAAAAGGCGTGTTTATTTGTGGCTCAACCGGCGAAGGCGTTGCTTTGACTTTCGATGAAAAAATTCAGGTCCTGAAAGCCTGGGGAGGAATAGATGACCCGTCGTTGAAAAAGGTATTCATGGTTGGTGGGACTTCGCTCAAAGAAATGCAATCGCTGGCAAAGTTGGCACAGGAAAACCAATTAGATGCAATTTCTATGATGAGTCCTTATTATTTTAAGCCAACAAAATTAGAGCACCTAGTAGACTTTTGTTATCAACTTGCAGCGGTTACTCCAGAACTTCCATTTTATTATTATCACATTCCAGTCTTAACCGGAGCGTATTTTTCCATGCATAAATTTCTGAAACTTGTGGATGGGCGCATTCCAAATTTTGCAGGTATAAAATTCAGTGCAATTGATCTATTTGATTATCAAAAATGCAGTATTTATATAAACCAGAAATACCAATTACTTTGGGGAGTCGATGAAGCTTTACTGGCTGGATTGGCGGCTGGAGCTCGTGGAGCCGTAGGAAGTACCTATAATTATGCGGCCCCGCTTTATCACCGGATTTTTAATGCGTTCCAACAAGGTAATATGGAAGAAGCGAGACATTATCAAGAAAAAGCGGTTAGGATGGTTGACCTATTGGTTAAATATGGAGGCAATGAAGCTGGCAAAGCCTTCATGAAATTAATAGGCATAGATTGTGGATGGTTTCGACCACCACTTCAACCATTAAGCAACGAACAGTTATCGCAACTGGAAAAAGAACTAACGAAAATTGGATTCTTTGAGTTCTGTAGTAAAGTTTAATTGATGGAGGGGTGAGTTATAATTCCTTTTGCCACCGCTTCAAATAATCTAAAATTTCATTCTTATCCGGACTGTATCCTAATGATATGTATGCACCCGATTGAGCCATACCTAACATAAGGCTGGCATCGTGAGTCAACTTGATCGAATGGCCAAAACAATATCCGGCATTTAGATTATCACCAGCTCCGGTAAGGACCTTGGGCGATTTTACTAACCGGCCTTCTTGTCTACATTCATGATCACTCGAAATCAAGTAGACACTATCTATGGGGTGAACGAGCAACTTGTCTATTGAAAGTGATTTAAAAATATACTGGGCTTTACTTTCAAGACTTGATCCTGTATCTTCTACACCGCCAAGCATCTTAAATACGTAAAGCGCCTCGTTCTCATTAACGCCTAAAGTCACTTCGCCACAATTCTTGAAAGCATCTATCGCTTCTAGTAGATCAATTATTTGGGGCTTAGTAAGTCTGGATGGGTCGGCTAGATCAAAAAAGAAGTGGGGCTTATGGTCTTCAATTTTGGAAGCAACGTGCGTGTACAGGTTTTTTAATATGTCAGTAATGTGTGGCAGGTTGCTGAGGCCAACTAAAGCGATCAATGGATGATTGCTATAGAAATTGACCAGTTGGGGAATTCCGATGACTGTTTGCAAATGGTTCCAATCAATCTCTTCAAACGATGAAAGGTCAGACAGCATTAATTTACCATCATCGAATTCTAAAGCATCGGTATTGGCAGGTTGGCCAATAGAGATTAATTGAGCAGGAATTTGGTTGAATAATGAATGGATGATAGGCAATCCCAGGGCGCCCAGGCAGGTTGTGTTAAACTTAAGTTTGGCTAGGGCATTTGCCATAATGGGTGCATTACCCCCAATCTTTTTATTGAGCAGATGCATTTCGAATTGAGCACTTTTTCCAGCTGCGTAATTGATGCGCTCAGCAAAATCTTTTAAGTTTTCATAGTAAACGGTTTTATCGGCATCTTTGCTTTTTATGACTTTTTTTATTTGGTCAATATAACCATCCAGTCCCACCAGTGCTCGAGATGTACTTATCTCTTTTTGGAGTGAATTTATAATGGATTCGATGATTACTTTTTGCTCCATAAATCAATAGCCCTCAGTAACTTCATCGTTGTCTGAAGCAGGTTTTTCACCGCCAAATCGGTCGTAAGCCGCATCGATTAACGCTTTAGTGGCAGATGCTCCTATACGGGATGCACCCAAAGACCGCATTTTAATCATATCATCCAGTGTTCTCACCCCTCCCGCCGCTTTAATCTGAACTTCGGGTATACTGTGTTTTCTCATTAAGGCAATATCATGTTCGGTAGCCCCTTGATAAGAGTATTTACCATCTGGTCCTTTGATCATGCCATAACCAGTGGATGTTTTTACGAAACCTACTTTTATCTCACTACAGATTTCACACAACCGAATCTTATATGAATCATTAGGCAAAAAATCATTTTCAAAAATGACTTTCAATATAGCACTGTTACGGCTACACACCTCCTGTACGGCTTTTATTTCAGCATGAACAAAGTCCCATTCTTCGCCTAAAACCCGACCAATATTTACCACCATATCAATCTCTACCGCACCATCCTGACAGGCCTTTTCCGTTTCCGCAACTTTAATGGCAGTGGATGAATTACCGTGTGGAAATCCAATGACCGTACCGACCAATACATCTGAATTTCTTAGCCATTCAACGGCTTGCCTGACTGCATAAGGTTTTATACATACCGATGCTGTATTATAGGCTTTGGCCAGCTCGCAGCCAGCCTTTAATTCATCATCCGTAAGGGTGGGATGAAGCAGCGAGTGATCGATCATTTTAGCTAGTTCGTGTACCATATTTAAGGGTTTATTTTATTGTGCTTGAGAATAATTAAACAGGCTCGAAAGTTAATCAAATTTTGTAAATAGGAGAACTGGGTACAGGGTAAAAGGAAAAAGGAAGGGTGAAAGGCATATTCATTATATTGTTGTGCATTTCGAAAAAAAAACTAAATGCTACGATATTCAAAATACTTGATGCTCCTTGGGTTTATACTGATTGCTTCTTGCAGTAATGAAAAGGATGGGTTAATCAATACTTATGAAGCTTTGTATTCAAACGTAGTGTCCGCTGATTTCGACTCGATTGAAAATTTTTTGGATCATAAATCATTAAATTTTTATTATAAAATTACTGACACAAGCAACTTAACCATCCCAAAAATATTAGAAATAGGAAAGAAGTATAGATTGAGTTATTTAACTATTATTTACCTGGCCACTTATGGAGAACATATGAAAACCAATTCAAAAAAATCGGAATTTTTCAGGTTTCTAGGATTGAACCAAGTATCGTTTTTTAGTTTTTTCGATGCATATAAATCAATAAAAGAAAAAGCCACGACCGGAGTTGAAAATTTTATTCCCATTCAAAAAACTTTTAAAGGCACGATTAAAGAGGGATGGGTGAAATTTTCCAAGGAAAATGAAACTTTTAGATTGGATTTAATCTACACGTTACAATTGAAAGAAGGGGTATTCCGGAAATTGCATAGAGCCAAACGACTCGAGCTAGACAATCTGAGTTTTGAAGAATATTTAATGACAGTTTATGAAGCGCACGGTCGTCTTACCAGAAACATTGCCGCTGAAGATGACTTAATCCAAAAACGGAAAGAAGCGGTAAAAGAACTGAACCAAAAATGAGGCAATTAATGCCTTTTGCTTATTATTCTCATTAGAGATGAGTTTCCTCGGGGATACAGAGAGTGAAATATTTGTTACTGGATATGTATTTCGTTAATTAATTATTGTCTGCCTAACACAATTAAAAGAATCAAGAATATTTTAGCTATTTTCATGAGCATTGAAAAAGAATGATGGCTTACATGAAAAAGATCTTACTCATAGTATTTTTCTTTCAGTGGTTTTTCGGAGTTTCTCAGGATGAAGTTCAACTGAAATGGTGGAACCCAACACAAGATGATTTTCCGGTTGTAGAAGGCCAGATAACTCAAGGTGACTTTGAGGAGCCGTTTGATCGCCTTCCTTTTGATATGGAGGATCAGGTAAGGGAAGATGTGTGGAATCTATCTAAACATTCGGCTGGCCTAATGATCCGTTTTCGTTCGAGTGCCGAAGAGATTGTAGTGCGATATGGCGTGCCAGCGAATATAAATGAAAAAGAGCCACAAGATTTTGGTATGAATCATATGCCGGCAACAGGCGTGAGCGGTGTCGATTTATACACGATCAGTAGCGATGGACAAGAACTGTGGTGTGCATCAAGAAGACAATTTTCTGATACCATTATTTACCGGTATTCAGGACTAAGACCAAATGATGGTTATCACAAGATGGGTAGAGAATACCGACTCTATTTACCCCTTTATAATCAGGTCACCTGGATGGAAATTGGTGTTGGTACAACCGATTACTTCAAACCGTTGCCGGTTAGGCCTGAAAAACCTATTGTGGTTTATGGGACTTCAATTGCACAGGGGGCTTGTGCTTCCAGGCCAGGTATGGCTTGGACCAACATGGTTAGTAGGAAGCTTGACAGACCGCTGATCAATCTTGGATTTAGTGGCAACGGAAGGTTGGAGCAACCTCTAATTGATATGATCGGTAAAATTAACGCAAAAATTGTGGTACTTGATTGCCTGCCAAACTTGACTTCCAAAGAACGTAACGACGATGAACTAAAGCAATTGATTTTAGATGCTGTACATCGACTTAGATCGTTAAAGCCAACTGTTCCGGTGTTATTGGCAGATCATGCTGGTTACACCGATGCATTGACCAATTCTTTGCGCAAAGAAAATTATGAAAGAGTTAATCGCATTCAACAGAAAGCTTTTTATGAACTGAGAAAAGAAGGCGTCGACCAGTTATATTATTTATCAAAAAATGATATTGGACTTTCAATAGACGATATGGTTGACGGCACTCATCCATCTGATCTGGGTATGAATCGGTATGCCGCAGCCTATGAAGAGAAACTAAGAAAAATTCTTCAGGAACCTATTGGGCAATGTTCAACGACTATTCCTTGTACCCAATACCGGGAACCGGACAATTATGACTGGGAAGAACGACATCGGGCAATTCTAGAGGCTAATAAAACGGATCCTCCGAAAACGGTTATCCTGGCAAATTCAATTGTGCATTTCTGGGGAGGCTTGCCACTTAGTAAAATTGCACGGGAAGAAGATACGTGGGAGAAATGGTTGACACCGCTGGGGGTGCGAAACTATGCCTATGGCTGGGATAGAATAGAGAATGTGCTTTGGCGGATTCATCATGGAGAATTAGATGGATTTCAAGCCGATCGAGTTTTGATCATGATTGGAACTAATAATTTGCATTTGAATACAGATGAAGAGATTTTGCAAGGATTAGACCTGTTGGTACAAGCGATCAAAGTCCGACAACCATCCGCTGAAATAGTAATGATGGGTATCCTCCCCAGGAAGGATCAGGAACAACGAGTGGCTAATTTAAATACTCAAATAGTCAAATTATCCAGTGAGCTCGGAGTCGATTTCGCTGATCTGGGAACTGTATTATTAAAAAATAATCAGACGATTGATGAGACTTTATTTTCGGATGGGTTGCATCCCAATACGGAAGGATATTTAGCACTTAGAAACGGATTAATAAGGTTGTTGAATTTTTAACCACAGATGTTGCCAACCGTCATAATATCAATTGATGAGAGCCATATACCTTTCTAGCTGACATTTTTCCATTTACCCTGTATCCTGAGCCTTTTGCCAGATTAATTTTATTTTATTTGTACTTTATGCACTTGAGATTACCCTGCCTAAATCTTTATTGATGAAATCAGTTTTTATCTTTCAATTGATCTTGTTCTTTTCGGTCAGTGCCTGTGATACTTCGTGCAACCAAGTTGCTGTTTTTGGCAAAGTGGCCTCGGCTCATCCCCTTGCCACGCAAGCAGGAATGGAAATCTTAGAGGAGGGAGGCAATGCATTTGATGCGGCCATTGCTGTGGCTGCAACATTGAATGTAGTAGAGCCGATGATGTCAGGAATTGGAGGCTATGGAACCATCTTGATATATGATGCCAAAGCGAAACAAGTACGCTACTTGAATCCAAGCGGTCGGTTTCCAATTAATACCAACTCTGATCTGATGCGTGCACCTACCCCAGACTATATGAAAAATAGGGTAGGACCAAAATCAATATCTACACCTGGCAATCTAAACGCCTGGCAGGATATGCATTCAAACTATGGAGTATTGGACTGGCAACGTTTGTTTGATTCAGCTATCAAACTCGCAGAAAATGGCTTTAGGATATCACCAGCCACAGCTAGGTTTATCAAAATGGCGTTCAACGATTTCTCAGACTATTCAAAATTGTTCTATGGTGAAAACGGAGTGCCCCTGAAAGAAGGAGGAACGCTCGTGCAGACTGACTTGGCCCAAACATTTCGAATCGTGGCGGATGAAGGCGCTTATCCATTCTATCATGGAGCTATCGCTGAATCAATAGATAGACAAATGAAAGAAGTGGAAAGCTTTCTTTCTTTAGATGATTTGAAGAACAATTCGGCTGAATGGTGGGACCCGATCAAAATTAGGTACCGGGACTATGAAGTCTATACTGCAGGCTTGCCGGCCAATTCATTTGCTGCCTTCGTGAATCTAGGATTGATGCAACAATTCTCCCCTAATAATCTTCAACACAACTCAGCAAATTATCTTCATTTGTTTGCGGAAATGACCAAGGAATCTTACAAAGCAAGGCTTGCCTACTCCTTTGATCCGGAGATAAAAAAAGCGCCGCTTGACAATATTCTTGCACTTGATTTTTTGCAAAGTAAGGCTCAATCCATTGATCAGAATCATGCCACTAATTTTGTTCCACCATTTTCTCCAGAGAGTCGCAACACCACACATTTTGTCGTGGTCGATCAATGGGGCAATGTAATTAGTGCTACACAGACCCTGGGTAATTTGTTTGGCAGCAGGATCATGGTAGAAGGAACTGGCATTTGGTTGAACAACTCGATGGCTTATTCAACTTTTGAACCCAAAGGCAATCCTATGGATGCCTTTCCGGGAAGGCATAAGTTGTCCGGAGACTGTCCGGTGATTATTCTAAAAGGTGACCAGCCCTGGGCAGTTCTGGGATCACCAGGAGGTCACACCATCACCCAAAATGTACCCCAGATTATATTTAACCTGATTGATTTCGATATGTCCATGCAAGAATCCATTGATGCACCCAAAATATCCTTCGGGGAGCCAAACTTAATTTTTGCTGAATTCAGTTTGCCCAAAGGAGTTGTTGATGAATTGAGTAATAGAGGACATCAAATAATTAGAAGGAGTATTGGAAATGCAACGGGTATCAAGATCGTCTACGATCAACACGGTAAAATAGCTCACTTGGATGTTGGAATTGACAAAAGGGGAGAGGGCAGAAACTCAATAGTAGATTATTGATGCTCAACCTAACTCAATATGAAATCCAGCATGTTAGAATTCCTGGCAAGCCTTGAAGAAATAACCATTAGTTTTAGCTCAAAATACGGGTAAATACTCAAAAGTGGCAACAATCAACAAAAACTCTACTATTCAAACTCATATCGTTCGTATTAATCAAGCTATTCATTTTATCGAG